>DATHFS010000027.1:0-5858 GCA_035317975.1 Cyclobacteriaceae bacterium
GCGTAAATCTGCGCGATCTGCGGGAAACAAAATCTCGATCTGCGGGAGACAATTCCGCATCAAAAGGTCACCCCAAAACTAAAGGCGTTCACCTTAGGCCCTTTGTTGTCCACGAAAAGATTGTTCATGTCATAGTTGAAGAACAGGTCCACATCCCTGAACCCCATCTGAAGGCGTGCGCCATAGCGAATCGTGTTCAAATAGAATGTGTCGTGGTCGTGGTCCCTATGCTTGTCACCCTGGTCGCGGTAAGATTGCTTGGCGTAACTGTCAATCCTGTATCCGGCATAAGGCCCAACCCCGATGCGGAAGGCAGAGGAGTGATTGCCCCGGGACGAAAAGTCGACTCGCGAACCGTCAAATAGTGTTGTTTTCTTTCCTCCTTTTCCGAAATCGATCATGGGTACAAAAGTGGCGTTCAAATAGGTTGCCGTCAATTTGCTTTTAATAAAATCAAAGCTGCGATTATCTTGCAGAAAGCTGACGCCATTATCATTTTTTGAGAGCACGGTCATATCGTTCTGGAATTTGAAATTATACCAACTCACGCCCACGCCCCATTCCAGGAAAAATTTGCCAGCTACATGAGTGCGTTGGACAGAGTTGAGTGCTACGTACCAGGAGCCCCAGGGTCGAACGGCATAAGGTTGATTGGTCTGATCAGGGAATTTTCCATTGGAAAGGTAATTGTTGGTTCCCAAATCCATGTTGAATGCGTGATAGGTCCGTCTGTTCCAATGGTTCATGGTCCGCTTGGTCCAATTCCTGGAACTGTCCGGGGAGGATACGGTTTGAGTCTGCCGGGTACGGCTTTCTTTCACTGAATCTTTGAGGTAGCTCCCTGCGTGCCTGGTCAATTGGGTCGAATCTTTCTTTTCAAGCTTGGTGATCATATCGTCCATCAGGGCCTGAAAGTCGTAGTGCTTCAGGGTTTCCAGGTCCTTCTTGTCGTGAATGGCAAAAATCACTTTGCTCGCTTCGCCTACGCGGATCACCACCGAGTCGGCTGGCTTGTTCTGGGCAAAGCCCATGCCCATGACCGGAAAAAAGAGTATCAAAAACATCGTCCGTCGCTTATTCATACTATTTCATTTATGATTGTTTTGTTTGTCCTTTTTAAAATTGAAGGCAAAGAGTTCGTCTTTCGCCTGACGCAAGTCGCCCAGCCTGCCGTCACCATTTTTTGCATCGCGGGCAAAATTGATCACTTTCAATAGTCCCGAATTTCCTTTCGGCTCTGACGCCGAATGAGATTCCTCAACCGCCTGAGGTTCGATTGTCTCCAATCGATAGACTAAAACGATTGGCTTTTCTGCGTTTTGGTTGCTGGTCACGGTTGTGACTTCGACGGAGCCGGGGCTGGCTGACCCGGTAGGGATAAGGGAAGGCGGTGGTTCTTCCGTCTTTGTAACGGATTTGTTTTGATTTTCAATAACCTGAATTTTTTCGTGGTTCGTTTCTACGGTCTGTTTTTTCTTCCCGGGAACCTGCTGCGCGGTTGTCTGCTGCTTCCCGTCGCGAAGGGCCTGGGGTGATGGGTTCATCGGTTTTGACGCATTCGTTTTTGGTTCAGCCTTGTAGCCAACGGAAGAGGTAGAAGATGCATTGGATATCGGATCGTGGGAGGATAACCAGAGGAGAGTTGTTGTCAGCACGCCGGCCAGCAATACCGCTGCGGCCATCCGCATCAGTAGTGGTTTGTTATTTTTTTTTGTAAGGCCACCCCTGACCCGGTCCCACGCTTGGGCCGATGGGACAGCGGCGTGGTCGGATAGTTTATTCCTGAATAAGTGGTCCAATGGGTTACGCATGTTCGTTGTTGTTTGCAATTCGTCCTTTATTCACCTGATTCCTATTTCTTATTTTTTACTTTCCGGATATCGTTTTCCAGTTCCAGGCAATTTCGTTGAAGCAAGGCACGCGCCCTGCTTAATTGCGACTTGGACGTATTTTCACTAATGCTGAGATGGGTCGCAATTTCCTTATGGGAGTATCCGTCAATCGCATACATGTTAAATACGATGCGGTAGCCCGTTGGCAGTGAGTCAATCATTTTCAGCAAATCTTCTGCCTCCAACTGACTTTCCAGTTGTGCATAGTCCGGTTCACGATCGGCAGCTTCGATATCGGTTTCGAGATACATGTTTTTGTTCTTTCTCAGGTAGCTCAAGGATTCATTCACGATCACTTTCCGGATCCAGCCTTCAAAACTTCCTTCGCCTTTGTATTGATCTATCCGTTCGAAGATTTTAGAGAAGGCCATCACCAGCACATCTTCCGCTTCCATTTTGCTTTTCACATACCGGCAGCAGAGCGCGTACATTTTGCCCGAAAATTGCTTAAAAAGGGCCTCCTGAGCATGGCTATCCTGCTTTTTACACCCTTCGATCAGCTCGTTTTCCTTGGCCCGGTAAATCTGGAATCTCATTTAAATGAATTCACTGGCAAGATGCATAAGGGGGCCCCGAGGTTGCATGGGCTTCCCAGTTTATTGTTCTTCCCGAAAGAAATTTAAACCGCCATGGGACACATAGATACATAGACACATAGGCACGTAGAGAAATGTCGCTGACGTACATTTATGTGTTTAACGCTCAGCAATACGAGGATAGCAAGAATACATAAATAATGTTCAATTCAACCCTATGTACCTATGTACCTATGTGTTTTAGGCCACGTCAACCACCCCATCCTTATCGGATCTCAAATACCCTTGAACAACTCAAAAGATTGGAGGTAACTGGGAACGATGGGATCCCAGCCCCGCTTTTGCCTGATGGTGGCGGCAAAGTTCATGGCAACGGTTTCTTCGCCGTGTGTGATAAATATTTTCTTTGGGGCCACGTTCAGGCCGTCGAGCCATCGGAGAAGTTCGCTTTGGTCGGCATGGGCGGAAAGACCATGGATTTCACGAACATGACAATTTACGGGGACTTGTTCCCCGAATAATTTGACGAATTTTCCTCCTTGCAGGATAGTTCTGCCTCGTGTTCCTTCAGCCTGGAAGCCGGCAAACAGGAAGGTATCCTGTTCATTTCTGAGCCGGTGATATAAGTGGTGTAAGATGCGACCTCCCGTAAGCATGCCGCTTGCCGAAATGATAATACAAGGGCTCTTTATGTCGTTGAGCGCTTTGGAGCTTTCCGCCGTATTGCAAAAGTGAATATTCGATGAGTCGAAAATACTCATAAACTCCTCGTGTACTTTTTTCACCTCAATTTTATGGTACGCGCTGTTGCGTTCATAAATATCAGTGGCACGGATGGCCATCGGACTATCGATGTAAACCGGCAGGATGGGAATGGCCTTGGCCTCCATGAGCTGATGGAAATAGTAAATCAGCGTTTGTGTACGCCCCACAGCGAAGGCAGGGATAACAATCACACCATCATGATCAACGGCCTCATGAATGATCTTCGCCAGATCTACGGCAACCTTGTTCATGGGGTTTAGCCGGTCGCCGTAGGTGGATTCCACTAAGACTACATCGGCCTGCGGGATGGCTTTGGGATTGTACAAAATGGGGTCGTCGTATCGACCTACGTCGCCTGAAAAAACAATTTTCTTTTTCTGCGTTGTGCCCCGGAGATCCATTTCAACAAAAGCGGCACCCAGTATGTGACCGACATTGTGAAACGTGATGGTGACGGAATTTTCTATGTCAATTTGCTTTTCCATCGGGTAACTCTCTACCAGTGTTAGGACCCTTTCGGCATCGTCGATGGTAAACAGGGGCTCCGGCTTGGCGTGCTTGGAGTAACCTCGCTTGAGAGCAAAACGCGCTTCTTCCTCCTGCAGTTTAGCCGCATCCAACAACATGATTTTCATCAAATCTTCCGTTGCCTGGGTACAGATGATTCTGCCATGGAAGCCGCCGTTCACCATCCTTGGTAAATAACCAATGTGGTCGATATGGGCATGGGTGATGATGATTACTTCAACCTCTTTCGGAGGGATAGGGAAATCGTTCCAGTTGCGAAGCCGTAATTGTTTTAAGCCCTGGAAGAGGCCGCAGTCGACCATTATTTTCTTACCGCTGATATCAAGCAGGTATTTTGAGCCGGTGACACTCTTGGCAGCTCCCAGAAATTGGATGTTCACGTCCATGACAGAATTTTTATTTGTTTAATTTTAAATGTACCAGGAATGGATTGAAAACAAAAAAGGGGCGAACGCCCCTTTCTACTTGTTAGCGGTAGATCAATCCCGTTTGATTACCTCCGGGTTTCCTGTATACCGTACAGTACTCGTAAAATCCTTATCGATTTCCAGCGTACCCTTTACATTAACCCTTGCCTGGCCCAACCCCCGCGCCTCAATGATAGCGTGATTAACGGGATAATTACTGGCCTTAAATTGCGAAGGCCCTGAAATCGAAGCCTCCAGAAAGTCACCCTCACCCGAAAGTTCAAAAACAACCGGTCCGGTTGTTTCAACCGATAGTTGGTTGACATTTATGCGGGCATCGCCGATCATGGCGCCGACCAGGGAAATCTGAGCCTCGTGTTCATCAAACCCCCTGATCTTTATTTTACCGGCCCCGGTCACTTTTAGTTTACGCAAACTCGGCAGGGTGATCGATAGGTTCGTCATTTCATCATTCTTAAAATCGCCCTTCCAGAAGTTTTTGTTTCGCGTGCGATAGGCTACCTCCAGGGTTTCACTGTGGACGTCCAGGGTGTACAGCCGTTTCTGTTCGGCGTTTCCATCCAATTGGATGGCATACTCATCGCCTTTCTGAATGACCACGTTAAAGGCCCCGGTCATTTCGATTTCGTTAAAATCTTTTAGTCCAAACTGATCATTGGCGCTCAAGCCGGACATGTCTTTTGCCGGGGGAGGGCAGGTGACACATTCCATTTTTCCGTTCTTCTTGATTTTATAGGTTTGTGCGCGATCGTGTTCGGAGTAATCATTCCGCCATTGATTTTCAATCAAGTCCCACAGATCTTCATCGACCACAAATGGCTTTTCGTAGGGGATGTATAAATCCAGGTCAAGTCGTTGGAAACTGAACTTAGCATCTTTCTTAAACGATATATTGGAGTCAAAGGTGATCACGCTGTCGGTCTGCTCTACCCGGTAGTCGACCTGGCCGGCGTTTTCCCGGGCATTCATTTTAGTTATCCCCTGTGCCCCGAAGCGCTCCACGAGTTTCAGATCAGCACCATCGTATCCCCGCAGGGAGAGGTCCGTTTTTTTATAGTCGTCCAATCCGACTTCACGCAATTTCAGCACCGGTGTTTTTCCCCTGACGGTAAATATTTTTTCAACCTTGTATTCGCCATCTTCCTTAAAGGCATATACCAATTGCGGGATGCTAAAGCTCAAAAAGGCGATGCTTATAAAAAACAATACGAACATCGTCCAACCAAAGAGAGGGCGGAATACCATCTTTTTTGCTATGATCGAATTGCCGATAAGCATAATAAACAAAGCAGGGATAAACGCTGCCAGGAAGGCAAATACCGCTGTCCAGGTCGGAAACGATTGGCGAATCGTTTCCTGGGGAAGGCTCATGGTAGAGACGTGTGTGTCCCACCATGCCGGTAAGGAGGAAGTAGAGAACAGGCCCACCAGTATACCGAAGGTCAAGATGAGTGATAAGATAAAACCAAACCCGATCAGGCTGATAATGACCCCGATGCCGACCCGAAGAACTTCGACCATGACGGTGAGTAACGGGCCCAGCACCCTGCCGATGCCATTGAGTACAGCGGCAATCACCCGAAACGGAAAGAGTATGATTTTTGCCAGCGTACTTTCTTCCGGCTGGTCTTTTTCATTCAATCCTTTTTTTACGGAAGATTCAATATTGGAAAGGGTCACCGGTTCGCCTTGCATCTTCATTTTCTCGG
>DATHFS010000028.1:0-4773 GCA_035317975.1 Cyclobacteriaceae bacterium
TCTTTGTGGCAAATGCCTAAATCTCAAATCAACTAACCCTTGACTAACCTTGCTCTATCAACCGATCTATGATATCGCGGAATTGTGTGCGCTCAAAGGGTTAAGCCAGGCAATCCTATGCCCCGGATCGCGTTGCGCGCCGTTGACCCTCGCCTTTACCCGTCATGAACACATTTCCACAAAAACATTTAGTGATGAACGAAGCGCTGCGTTTATTGCCTTAGGGATTGCTCAACAGACCCACGTGCCGGTCGTCCTGGTTTGCACATCCGGATCGGCAGCATACAATTTTGCTCCTGCTGTGGCCGAAGCCTATTATCAGCAAATCCCATTGCTGATTTTCAGCGCCGACCGGCCGACCGCGTGGATCGATCAACTCGACGGACAAACCATACGACAGCAGGGAATCTATGGAGGGCACGTGAAAAAATCGTACGCCCTACCCGAAGACTACAGCCATCCGGATACGGCGTGGTTCATTAACCGGACTGTGAATGAAGCTATTAACCTGGCCATGGAATTTCCCCGTGGGCCAGTTCACATTAATGCGCCTTTCCGCGAACCTTTGTATCCTCCCCCGTACGAGGCCATTCGCTTCAGCAAGAAACTTCGGGTCATCGATCGCCTCCCGCCGGAAATAAGCCTTCCGGAGCAGGAGAGAAAACAACTACTCAAGGAGTTCACCTCTATTGATAAAATCCTTCTCGTCGCCGGCCAGGAGGATTACAATGAAGGCCTCCTTAAAACACTGGAGCGATTTATCAAACAGCAGCGGGTAGTGTGTGTCGGAGATGTCATTTCTAATTTTCATCGGCTCCCTGCAACGATTCGTTACGCCGACTCCTTCCTGGCGCAAGGGACCGACGGTCTAAGGAAAACCCTGCAACCCGAACTGCTGATCACGATGGGAAAATCCGTCATTTCCAAAAACGTAAAACTCTTTCTTAGGCAATTCAAACCCCGCGAGCACTGGCACATCCAGGAGGCCGGCCCGGTCGCCGATACCTTTCAATCCATTACTAAAATAATTCCATCCACTCCGGCCGGTTTTTTTGATTCCTTCCTGAGTGCACCTAAAAAGAGTACACCCTTCGAAGCTCAGAAACGGGACAATTATTTCCGGTTGTGGGAAGCCGAAGAACATCGGACCGAAAGGTCCATGAAGTCGTTCTTTTCCACGCCGGCGCTGAGCGAATTGCACCTCTTATATGAGATCCTGAGATCACTCCCTGCGCGGTGTAACCTTCACCTGGCAAACAGTATGTCGGTGAGGTATGCCAATTTCATCGGTTTGGAGGCGTCGAAAAAAGGAATTCACATATTCGCCAACCGCGGAACGAGCGGGATCGACGGCTGTACCAGCGCTGCCGTCGGGCATACCTTGTCGAGCGATGTTCCCAACTTCCTGATCACTGGCGATATGGCTTTCTTTTATGACCGCAATGCCTTTTGGCACAACTACGACCTTCCTCATCTCAGGGTAGTCGTACTCAACAACCATGGCGGGAGTATATTTAATATGATCGACGGCCCGGCAGACTTGCCGGAGAAAGAAGAATATTTTATCACCCGTCAATCTCTTACTGCCAAAAATCTTGCCGCCGAATTCGGGTTTGACTACCTCCAGCTCGACAGCTTCAAAAAACTGAAAGGCCTCCTGAAAGACTTCTATCATTTTGACGGGGAAATGAAAATTCTGGAAATAGAAACCAAGGCAGATTTGAATAAAGGTATTTTTGAACAATTTAAGAAGTATATTAAAAAGGGATATGAATGAAAGTGTTGAAGTGCGGAAGTGTTGATGTGTTGAAGTTAGTGGGTACGGAAAAGTGTTGATGTGCGGAAGTGTTGATGTGTTGAAGTTAGTGGGTACGGATTAGAAGGGTACCCCTTACTTCAACACATCAACACTTAAACACTTCAACACTTCAACACATAACCATTGTAAAAACGTATTCCTTAGTCTTCATTCTATAAATTGAAACAAACCAAATATGAATCTTACATACGATTGGAAGCCCATCAAGGAATACAAAGAGATCCTCTTCCATCAATACCAGGGTATCGCGCGGATCAGTATTAACCGGCCGGAAGTACACAATGCGTTCACCCCGTTGACCGTGAATGAGATGATGGATGCCATGCTGATTTGCCGGGAGAACACTGGTATTGGCGTGATCATTCTCACTGGCGAGGGGGGGAAATCGTTTTGCAGCGGAGGCGACCAAAGCGTGAGAGGCCATGGTGGATACGTTGGCCAGGATACGGTGCCGCGGCTGAATGTGCTGGATCTCCAAAAAATGATCCGTTCGATACCCAAGCCCGTTATTGCAGCCGTGGCAGGATGGGCGATTGGCGGGGGCCACGTTCTGCATGTTGTTTGCGATTTGACGATTGCCGCCGAAAATGCGCGCTTCGGACAAACGGGTCCGAAGGTCGGAAGTTTTGATGGCGGATTTGGCGCTTCCTACCTGGCCCGGATCGTTGGTCAGAAGAAAGCACGGGAGATCTGGTTTCTCTGTGATCAATATGACGCCAAAGAGGCAATCGACATGGGCTTGGTAAACAAAGTCGTTCCCTTGGAAAAACTGGAAGAGACCTATGTGGAATGGGCTAATAAAATATTGCAGAAGAGTCCGTTGGCCATTCGCATGCTCAAATCTGCATTTAATGCCGAGCTGGATGGGCAAGCTGGAATTCAGGAGTTGGCTGGAAATGCCACGTTGCTTTATTATTTAAGTGACGAAGCCAAAGAAGGGAAAAATGCATTCCTTGAAAAAAGGGACCCCGATTTTTCCAAGTTCCCAAAGTTTCCTTGAAATAGTCAATAGTCATTGGTCATTAGTTATTGGTGGAGATAACCAAGTTCGGCGATTTGACCCTTTGGCCGTTGTCGGTCCGTTTGAGTCAGTTGGTGATCCGATACAATGATTGGTAACACACCAATGACCAATAACCAATAACTAATGACCAATGACTAACCCCTGGCTCCAACTCAACGGTAAGACCTATTCCTACGCTCAGCTTAAATCGGGAGGCGGTACAACACCCGTAACCGATTTTGAAAGATCAGCCCTGGCATTCTGCCGTGCCTGGATCGGCGACCAGGAGCACTTTAGCCTTTCCACTTCGGGTTCAACCGGGGCACCTAAAACGATCACGTTTCGGCGGGAGCAAATGGAAGAAAGTGCACGGCTAACCGCGGCCGCGTTGGATCTGAAACCAGAATACCATGCATTATTGTGCCTGGATCCCCGGTACATCGCAGGTCAAATGATGCTCGTGCGAAGTTTTGTTACCGGCATGAACGTCATTGCCGTAGAACCTTCGGCCAATCCTTTTGATTCGATTCAACCCGATTTAAAAATTGACTTTGCCGCGATCGTCCCCTATCAGCTTCAAACCATTCTTGACTCTGCTACCGGCAAAAACAACTTGAATAAGCTGAAAGCGGTACTTGTCGGAGGGGCTGCGATAAGCGCAAAAGTAAAAGCCTTGCTGCATCCTTTGCATTGCCTTGTTTATTCCACTTATGGAATGACGGAAACCCTTTCTCATGTTGCCCTTCAGATGTTGAATGGCCCATCTCCGCAGGATTATTTTCAAGTCCTGCCGGGCATCGCTGTCAATACGGATGCAAGAGGATGCCTGACGATTGCCGCCGGCTACCTGGGAAAGGATGACATTATTACCAACGATCTCGTTGAACTCCTCGGGCCGGGACAATTTAAGAGGCTAGGCCGCCTCGATCGTGTGATCAATAGTGGCGGAGTAAAAATCATCCCGGAGAAAATTGAAAAAGCATGTGAAGCAATAATTGAAGAATTGGAGTTGGCAAACCGCTGCTTCGTAGCCGGTCTTCCGGACGACAGACTGGGCACCAGAGTGGTGCTTGTCGTGGAAGGTCAGCCTTTCTCAGAATCCATGCAACGTGACCTCTACACAAGAATGGAAAAGGTGCTTGGTAAGTACGAAGTGCCCAAAGAAATGAGGTTCATCCCCCGGTTTGCGGAGACATCGAGTCAGAAAGTGGACCGTAATGCTACATTGAACCGGTGATTGGTATAATTGGTGACTGGTAATCGGTAATCGGTGGCTGGTACCGGCAATTAAGACAGCCGTAATGGAACTGAATACGATTGCTGAATAATAAATAAACAGGTAAATAATTCAAGAGGAGGACAATCCACCGATCACCGATTACTGATCACCGACTCCAGCGTCACCCGCCCTCTTTTCCGGCAAAGGAAAAGAAGGATGGGATCCGCTAACCCGCTAAGGTCATTTCTTTGATTTCTTTTCAGACTTGATATCCAGGATCTCTTTTTGAAGATCGAGAACCAACCCGGCAAGCTGTTCTACCGAAACATCATTTTTGGCTTGCACATCAGGAAATTGAACGCTGATGTAAGCCTTCGCGGCCCACGCTTCCACCACTTCTTCAGCATCTACCTGATACGGGGCATATTGCCGGTTATCGGAGACCAGGAACAGCTTTCCACTTTCGCCGATGTAATTGAACACCCTCTTGTAGACAATCCCTTCGCGCCGGGTCACCAACACGTATGTCTTTCCATTTTTCAAATGGCGGAGATCATCGATGTATTCTCCGACGACAATGGTGCCAGGCAAAATCGGAAGCATGGAATCACCGCTGATCTCAAAGGCCCGGTAATTGCCTTGTGAAAGGACCGGTAACCTGAACTTGGGCAGCTCCTTTACATATTCCGGATCGGCGTACCCGTTGAGGTACCCCGCTGCAGCTTTGTGGGG
>DATHFS010000029.1:0-7872 GCA_035317975.1 Cyclobacteriaceae bacterium
TCCTTCTTCCAGTTGTCCTCCGATCCAGCGTGAAAAATCGGGGGAGAGCATCATTTCTTCGATTTCCGCCGGGCTCATGCCCGCCGCATAGCAGCCGGCAACGATGCCTCCCATGGAAGTACCTACTGCATAATCGATCGGGATTTCGTTTTCTTCGAGCGCTTTAAGAACCCCCACGTGGGCAAGCCCTTTGGCGCCGCCGCCACTGAATACCAACCCAATTTTCTGATTTTGCGCTACAGCCGCAAACGAATACAAACAAACCAGAATGGCACCGTATAACTTCATCACCGATCTTTAAACGAGAGTCAACTTCCGTCTCTGCGTCTTAAACAAATAAAGTAGGGGAAAATTGCTGTAAGAAAAAATAAGGATGAAAAAATTACCGCCCGGCAACGATAACATCGGGGGCCGCAGGAGGGAAAGGAATCAGGTTCAATCGATTGATCAGCGCTTCCTTTATGATTTGAAATTCCTCCAGGTTCTCTTTTCTAATCGGTTGCGAAGGCGGCAATTCGATTCGCAATGCATCCACCTGAACCCCATTCCGCCAAAAGCGATAGCAGACATGCGGACCCGTGGCCAAACCGGTGCTTCCCACGTAACCTATAGTTTGTCCTTGTCTGACACGAACACCCGTGGCAATACCCGCCCCGATCCTCGACATATGTAAATACGCTGTCGAGTATGTTCCGTTATGATGGATTTTTACATAATTCCCATTGTTGGCTTTGTATTGCGCCTCTGTCACTACCCCATCGCCCACCGAACGAATAGGAGTGCCTGTCGGTGCAGCAAAGTCGGTGCCCAGGTGCGCCCGGAACACTTTCACGACGGGGTGAAAACGGCTCAAACTGTACCGCGAGCTGATACGGGTAAATTCAATGGGATATTTTAATAACGCCTTTCGCAAACTCTTCCCCGCTTCATCATAGTAATCAAGTCCATTGCCCTGATCAAAAGGGAAAGCATAATACCCGTTTCCAAAATGTTCAAAGTAAATGCCCAGGATTTTTCCGACACTGATCGGCCGGTCCTCCACCAGGTTCTCTTCATAGATCAGTTTGAACTTATCGCCCCGTTGCAAGTGCTGGAAATCCACCTGCCAGGCAAAAATGTCGACAAATTTATTGGTAAGCTCATGGGAAATACCCAATTGTTCGATGGTTTCCGACAAGGAAAATTGAATTTCCCCGGTAACGTTCTTCTCGACAGTCTTTACCTCCCGTTGGCAGACCTCTACCCTTAAGGAATCACTCAAGCGGAAGACGACGTAATCGATCGGGTTGGGCTCGTAAATCAATTCCCTCACGGTTTGAAGAGAATCCTTCAGCGTGATCAAGGTGTATTTCTTGCCCGCCGATATTTTCCGGAAATCAAAAATTTTACGGGGTAATAGATTTAACTGTTGCTGAATCGCCGGCGCAACGTAGTGACCCTCCAATAGATCGGCAAACCGTTGGTTTCGTCTCACCTGATCTTCGGCAACATGGAGATCATTCACGACCATCCCAAACATCAAAATGGGTTTTTGTACTTCGGTCTCCACGCGCTTCACGGTATCCGCCGATGCATAGTCCCCTTGACGGGAAAAAAGGGATGTGCCGTTGTCCAACACGAAAAATGAAACGATAAGAAATCCCGCCAGGGTGAGAGTACAAACAGTTTTCCTTATCCAGGGTGATTTCAGACCATTCATTTATTTCGCAATAAAACTAAAAATGCTTCATTTAAGCAAAAGAAGCCGCAATTTCAGACCAAAAAATCAGGTTTGGAACCTGTCGTTAGCCAAAGATAATAAAAGCCTGGTCAAATGGCCCCTTTTCCATATAACTCCCGGTATTTCCTCTTTCCCGCCTCCAAAAACCTGACGAAATTTTCCGCATTTCGATCGTAGGGATGGGGCCAGGCCAGGACTCTTTCGTCCTTTCCGACAAGTACATAAAAAGGCTGCGCATTATTTTCCAGGTTGTTGATTTGCAAATCAGCATTCTGCTTTCCGATGGACTTTTTGACTTTGCCGTCATAGTGCGAGGTAAACCAGGAGGCCTCGGGAAGCTCCGTTTTATCATCAACATAAAGGGCTGCTATGACAAAATCATTCTGTAACCGCTGCAAAACCTGGGGGTCGCTCCATACGACTGCCTCCATCTCCCTGCAGTTGGTGCAGCCATGACCTGTGAAGTCTATGAATACAGGTTTGTTTTGTTGACGGGCGCAGGCCAGCGCCTGATCATAATCAAAATAGCCTTGCAGTCCGTGCGGCAGATGAAGAAAGTCAGCGTACCGGGGTTCTTCACATAGTTCACTCCGCCCTGCTGCTTTTTCCGAAGCCAGGTCAAAATCAAGAGTGTATTTAGGAGGCAGGTAGCCGGCCAGGGCTTTCAGGGGCGCACCCCACAGGCCGGGAATGAGGTAGAAAACAAATGAAAAAGTCGCTATAGCAAAAAGCAAACGCGAAACACTTACCCGGTCCACCGGACTATCATTCGGCAATCGAATTTTGCCAAGAAAATAGAAACCCAACAAAGTGAAAATGACGATCCAGATGGCAAGGTTTACGTCGCGGTCAAGCAGGCCCCAATGATAGGCCTGATCGGCGATGCTGAAAAATTTCAAACACAAAGCCAGCTCAAGAAAACCCAATGTTACTTTAACTGAATTCAACCATCCGCCCGATTTGGGCAACCCTTTTATCCATTCCGGAAAAATAGCGAACAAGGTGAAGGGAATCGCAAATGCCAGTGCATAGAAAAACATCGCGAGTACAGGTTTGATAATCTCGCCGCCGGCCGCGAGGAAGAGAACGCTGCCGACAATGGGAACCGTGCAGCTAAAGGAAACGAGCACCAGCGTTGCCGCCATAAAGAATATTCCAATGAGACCGCCCCTTTCCGCCTGACGGTCCACTTTGTTTACCAACTGATAGGGTGCATTGATTTCAAACAAACCAAAGAACGAAAGTGCAAAAACGATGAAGATGACAAATACAAACAGATTGGGTGCCCAATGGGTAGCCAGCGCATTCAGGCCATCGGTTCCCAGCAACACGGCAAACAATGTTCCGGCCGTCGTATAAATGACAATAATGGACAACCCGAAGATGATGGCTTTCCTGACTCCTTCACCGCGCGTTTGATTATCCTTCAAAAAAAAGGTAACGGTCATGGGAATCATTGGAAAGACGCACGGTGTAATGAGCGACGTCAGACCCACTACAAAAGCAAGCAACAGATACCCGAGCAAGGACTTTTGCTCCACCAGGGACTCCCCTTCCAGGATGGATCGGTCCAGGACAGGGCCCTTGCTCTTTCCATACGATTCAACCGTCGCTTTCGCTTTGACGAAATCCGATACGGAATCGGCTTTGCCGGCAGCGCTTCCACTTTCTGTTTTATCCGCTGCGCTTTTCCCTTTACCCGTGACCTTAATTTGATCGAAGACAAACTCTTCATCAAACGGAATGCATTTGCCGTCAATGTCAGTACAAACCTGATATTCATACGACCCCTCTATTCTCAGATCGGCAGACAGCACTTTAATTTTCTGCCGAAACTCGCCGTTCTTCTTAAATATTTTTACATCACAATCAAAAACTTCATCGTGCTTGGGAAGGGGGTTGACCGGAGTGATCTTTCCAACCAGGGCATACCCTTTGTTTGGTTTAAACTTAAACGTGGTGACCATCGGTCCGCAGTTCGGATCAAAATCACTGGAATACAAATACCAGTCTTTATCAATCGTCGCCTTGAAAATAAGGTCTATTTCATCTCCTACCTTGGCATTTCCGGCCGAGGAAGAGGTGGACCATTTGGCGGGCTTTAGAATTTGCGCCTGGGAAATACAGGCCGCTATGAAAGAGAGGACAAGGAAGAAAAGCTTTAATCGCATAGGCATCTAAATGCTCCAATAACGAAGCGGGGTGCAATTTAGTTGATGATTGGCAAATTCAAATGCCTCTTTTTCCCGCAGATCACGCAGATTTTCGCTGAGCAATTCTGCGTAACTCTGCCTCTTTTCCCCGCAGATCATGCAGATTTTCGCTGAGCAATTCTGCATAAATCTGCCTCTTTTTTCCCGCAGATCACGCAGACTTTCGCTGAGCAATTCTGCGTAAATCAGCGAGATCTGCGGGAAAATTTACTACGCCTATGTGGTCTTCCCGAAATGTTTATAAAATGCAACGATCGTCTCAATCCCCAACAGGAAATTTTTGATTCCGTAATGTTCGTTGGGCGAATGAATGGCATCGGAGTTCAATCCAAATCCCATCAATACGGAATCCAACCCAAGCTCTTGTTTGAACAGGGACACGATCGGAATACTTCCTCCCTCACGGGTCGGTATCGGCTCCTTCCCCCATACCTCTGCAAAAGCGTTGCTCGCCGCCTTGTAAGCAGTCGAGGTGGTTGACGTCACGGCGGGTTCCCCTCCATGGTGGGCCGTCACTTTTACTTTCACCGATTTAGGAGCGATGGACTTGATGTGTTTTGTAAAAAGCTCCGTTATTTCTTTGCTGCTTTGGTTTGGAACCAGGCGCATCGAGATCTTTGCCGTGGCTTTCGATGGCAAAACCGTTTTTGCTCCTTCTCCCGTATAGCCGCCCCACATTCCGTTGACATCGAGTGTCGGCCGGACACCGGTCCGTTCAATGGTACTGTATCCCTTTTCACCTTGCACCTCTTCAATACCTAACTCTTTTTTATACACTTCGAGATCGAACGGTTCTTTGCTTAATGCCTCGCGGTTCGCAGGGGAAAGAGCAACAACCTTATCATAAAACCCCGGAATGGTAATGCGGCCATTTTCATCGTGAAGGGAGGCGATCATTTTGCTGAGCACGTTCACCGGATTGGCAACTGCTCCCCCATATACTCCGGAATGTAAGTCGCGGTTGGGGCCGGTCACCTCTACTTCCATGTAACTCAGTCCGCGCAGACCGACGGTTATAGAAGGATGCTCCAATGAAAGCAAGGATGTATCTGAAATCAAGATCACATCGGCTTTCAGTCGCGCCTTATTTTCTTTTACGAATATTCCAAGATTATCGGAACCTACTTCTTCCTCCCCTTCGATCATGAATTTTACATTGCACGAAAGCAACTTCAGCTTCATCATGGCTTCAAATGCCTTAATGTGCATGAACACCTGCCCTTTATCATCACAGGCTCCGCGCGCATAAATGTTGCCGTCTTTGACAATGGGCTCAAAAGGAGGTGAATCCCAAAGGGGAAGAGGGTCGGCGGGCTGCACATCGTAATGGCCATAGACCAGGACAGTTGGAAATGCCGCATTCACCAGCTTCTCACCATAAACAATTGGGTGACCTTTTGTTTCGCAAAGTTCAACCTTATCCGCACCGGCTTCCTTCAGTTTTTGTTGAACGTAACCCGCCGCGCGATGAACGTCGGCCTTGCGTTGGCTATCGGCGCTGACGGAGGGGATGCGGAGCAGGTCAAAAAGTTCGGAGAGAAAACGGTCCTGGTTGGATTGAATGTATTGCTTGATCATGATTCATAAAAGCGTAAAAATAAATTACGTTGTGGTGTGTGTTAGATTTAAATGTAGGTTTTTTCCGTGACTTTTTCTGAGGTTCGGAAGGCATGCCCTTGTCGCAAAGTAGTCCAACATTAGCTCAGCAACCTCTTTGCGCCTCCGCGCCGCTGCGGTAGAACCCCCGATTACAATCGTTTTCGATGAAAAATCTTGAAAAAAATTAACTCATTTCTCTCATTTCCCAATGATTCCGCTTTATCATTTCTTAACTTTATTGGTTGACACCATTACGAAAAGTGAAAGAAACAGAGACCCCCGGCCTGTACCGGGAACAATTTGAACACGACGCCTGCGGCGTTGGGTTTATTGCCAATATCAAAGGAAGAAAATCACACAAGATTGTGACGGATGGACTTACCATGCTCGAACGCATGAACCATCGCGGGGCATGCGGAAGTGAGCCCAATACCGGTGACGGTGCAGGTATCCTCATCCAGGTACCACATGAGTTTTTTGTCAGCGAATGCCGGAAGCTGGGGATTATCCTCCCTGCCTATTCGGAATACGGCGTCGGATTGGTATTTTTTCCCAACGACCCCAGGGTACGCGACGAGTGCCGAACCGTGCTCAACCGCCAGATCAAGAAAATGAAAATGAGCCTGCTGGGCTATCGTGTCGTGCCTACCGGTCCCGCCGACCTGGGCGAAACGGCATTGAAGTCGGAGCCGATCATGGAGCAGGTCTTTATAAAACGCCCCGCCGTGATCTCCGACCCCGAAGACTTTGAACGCAAACTCTTTATTTTAAGAAAGTATTCCACCCGGATTATCACCGAATCGGTTTCGCGTGTAAACAACCAATTTTATTTTTCTTCTCTTTCTTACAAGACCATTTCCTACAAGGGAATGCTCACGTCCCTTCAGATGAGGCCTTATTTCCCTGACCTGGAGCACGAGGAAGTCGTTTCTGCCCTTGCCGTTATCCACTCCCGCTTTTCGACGAATACATTTCCTTCCTGGCGGCTGGCCCAGCCTTTCCGGTTCATTGCACACAATGGTGAAATTAATACGGTACAAGGCAATATCAACTGGCTGAAATCAAAAGAGTTCTTTTTTGAATCTCCTTATTTCTCCAGGGAAGAACTCGACATGATCTTGCCGATCTGTAACCCTGCCCAGTCGGACTCGTCCAACCTGGACAACACGATTGAATTGCTGGTGCATGCCGGTCGCTCCCTGCCTCACGTGATGATGATGCTGATCCCTGAGGCCTGGGACGGAAACGAGCACATGGACTCCGGCAAAAAAGATTTCTACGAATACCACGCCAACCTGATGGAACCCTGGGATGGTCCCGCATCCATTACGTTTACCGATGGAAAAGTGGTGGGGGCTACGCTGGACCGCAACGGACTTCGCCCTTCCCGTTTTATCGTTACGGATGATGATACCGTGATCATGGCGTCGGAAGTAGGAGTCCTCGATATCGATCCTTCCAAAGTAGTAATGAAAGGCCGGCTGCAGCCGGGAAAGATGTTCGTTGTCGATTTGGAACAAGGTAGAATTATCAGTGACGAGGAATTAAAAAAGGACATCTGTTCACGTCAGCCCTATGGCCAATGGTTGAAAGACAACAAGGTGCGCCTTCAGGATCTGCCCGAGCCGGGCGGAAGTTTCCACAAATATGATCCCGTCACACTTTTAAAACGGCAGATATCCTTTGGTTATACTTCTGAGGATCTCCGCATGATTCTTTCGCAAATGTGCGAGAGCGGCAAAGAGGCCCTTGGCTCCATGGGCAGCGACACGCCATTGGCGATCCTCTCCCGGCAGGCACAGCATCTCTCTAGTTATTTCAAGCAGCTTTTTGCACAAGTTACCAACCCTCCAATTGATTCCATCCGCGAACGATTGGTGATGTCCTTGTTCTCCCATGTCGGGGGGTCGCTCAACCTGCTGGAAGAAACTCCGGAACACTGCATTACGCTGGAGCTCCCTACGCCGATCCTTTCCAACAACGAATTGGAAAAGATCCGATACATCGATCACCGCCATCTGCAGACAAAAACGATTTACACCTACTTCAAAGCCGATGGGCAACACGGATCGCTGGAGAAAGGATTGAACCGTATTTGCCAATATGTGACGGACGCGATCGAAGATGGCTTTACGATCATTATCCTGTCGGATAGAAGTTTTGACAGCGGCCATACGCAAAGCCCTTCCTTGCTTGTCACATCGGCCGTGCACCATGACCTGATCCGCAAGGGGCTGCGCGGCAAAGTTGGACTACTGATTGAAGCGGGGGATGTTTGGGAAACGCATCATTATGCCACCCTTATTGGTTACGGGGCTTCGGGGATTAATCCTTACCTCG
>DATHFS010000030.1:0-5044 GCA_035317975.1 Cyclobacteriaceae bacterium
GTGCGTGGCAATCCTATTGTTTTGTACAAGAGAAGGGAAAGAAAGGGGTGGCATCTGTCCATTTTCATTTACAGAACCACGCGGCATCCAGTCCCTGTAACGCTCCGTTTGGTTCCGTCGAATATTCAAAGAAACTAACACCCCGGGAACTCTACGAATTTCTGGAACAGATTGAGAAAAGCCTCCGCTCCAAAGGCATCAGGAAAATAAAAATCAAAAATCCGCCGGGCCTATACCGTCCATCCTCGTCCGTACTGGAAGTGGTATTGCTGAATCTGGGATACCATATTCTCCAGGCCGAGATCAGTACAGGGATTATCGTTAACGATGCGGATTATGACCAGAAGATCGAAGCGTGGGAACTTCGGAAATTGAAACAGGGAAAAAAGAAGGAACTGCGATTTCAGGAAATACCCATCAGCAGCTTGGAAATAGTCTATGGATTTATTCTTGCTTGCCGCAACGAACGGCAGCAGTCCCTGAGCATGACGCTGGCCGGGTTGATGAAAGTCGTTGCAGCATTTCCGGACCGTATTATCTTATTTGGCGCTTACCAGGGTCATGAGCTGGCCGCCGCTTCGATATCCCTCCGCGTCAGCAAACATATTGTATATAATTTTTATTCAGCCCATCTCCGGAAATTTGATTTTCTGAGTCCTGTTGTGATGTTGATGGAAGGAATCTATGGGTGGAGCCAAAAGCACCATGTTGAATTGATTGATTTAGGTACTTCCTCTCTGGAGGGTCAACCGAATTTTAGTTTGCTTGACTTCAAGCTACGGCTGGGTGGAAATCCCTCGTCAAAGTTGACGTTTGAGAAACTGCTTTCGTGATGGAACGTCCACGGGTCAGTGTTATTTGCCTTTGCTATAATCACGCGCGGTTTGTTAAGGAAGCGATTGCATCGGTTCTCCGGCAGACCCACCCCGCTGTTCAACTGGTGGTCGTGGATGATGCCAGCACGGATAACAGCGTCCATGTAATCCGCGAAAGCATGGAGGATCATCCTGAGATTACCTTCCTGCCCCTGCAGCAAAACGTTGGCAATTGCCGGGCCTTTAACAAAGGGTTTGCGATGTCCACCGGTACGTTCATTATTGATTTAGCCGCCGACGATGTGTTGAGACCAAACCGAATGACGGTGGGCATTGACGCGTTTGCATCTCTGGGACCCGACTATGGAGTTCATTTTTCTGATGCCGAATTGATCGATGAGTCAGGGAATCGTATTGGATACCATTCTGACAGGTTCCCTCATGTATCCATTCCGCAGGGGGATATTTACCAGGAGCTGATCTCGCGCTATTTTATTAACAGCCCAACGATGATGATGCGCCGGTCGGTGCTGGAGAAACTCGGTGGATACGATGAATCATTGGCGTACGAGGACTTTGACTTTTGGATCAGGTCCTCACGGGAATGGAAGTACGCTTACACGCCAGAACCGTTGGTCAGGAGAAGGATGCTGAAAAATTCGATGTCCGGAGGTCAATACAGAAAAAAAAGCATTCAGCTGGTTTCCACGTTCAGAGTTTGTGAGAAAATCCTGCAACTGAACAGAACCATGGACGAGAAGAAAGCGCTGAGTAAACGGATAGGGTATGAAATGAAGCGGGCAGCCCGCGTGCAAGAATGGGGACTTGCCGTGGCCTATTTCAAATTGCTTTTAAGAAATCGAACTTCAACACCTCCACACTTCCACACTTCAACACTTTAACACTTCAACACTTCAACACTTCAACACTTCAGCACTTCAGCACTTCAACACTCATTTTCGATTGTCCCCACCCATCACCATACTCAAATAACTTTCGTACCGGCTTTTCGCAATCTCACCTAGCTGGACAGCGGCGAGGATGGCGCACTTCGGTTCCTGAAGGTGTAAACAGCGCGAACCAAATTTGCAGTTCAGCCTGAGCTCGCGCATTTCCGGAAAATAATCGGAGATTTCCTGTTGATCCATATCGACCAACCCCCATTCTTTTACGCCGGGAGTGTCGATGATATAGGTATTTTCTGCCAGGTGAAACATTTCCGCGAACGTGGTAGTATGGATGCCTTTGTTTGAAAAATCGGAGATCGTTCCGACAGCCTGGAGGATCCCGGGAGAAAGGCGGTTCAGGAGGGTTGATTTTCCAACACCCGAATGACCGGCCAGCAGGGTGACTTTGTTTTTCAGGATTTCATCCAGAAAGGAAAGAGTATCGCTGATAGCGGAAAGGGACAGGCTTTGTACGTGAATGCGGTTGTATAACGTCAGGAGGGCTTCTTGTTCATCCCGTTCGTCCGGTGTGAGAAGGTCCTTCTTATTGAAAATCAATACCTGAGGAATGCGAAATGATTCTGCGCTCACCAGAAACCGGTCGATAAAACCAAGGGAAGTCCGGGGTTGCTTGATGGTTGCCAGCAACAGGACTTGATCGACGTTGGCTGCCAGGACCTGACTATGACCGGTTTTTTTTACGGACTGGCGAAGCATGTGGTTCTTTCGCTGAAGAATTTCGGAGATGACTCCGTTTTCTCCTTCCTCTTCAAACTCTACCCAATCGCCAACAGCAATCGGATTCGTTTCTTTACTGCCGTCCAGTCGCAATTTGCCTTTTGCCCGGCAGGAATAATGGTGCTGGCTCTCGGTCACCACCTCATACCAGGAGCCGGTAGATCGCAATACCAACCCTTTCATGATTGCAAATACTGCTGGCAATAGTCCATGATCTTTTTGGTTGCACCCAGGTTTTCCTGAACGTATTGGCGGGTAACTTCGCAGGCCAGCAGAAAATTCTCAGGCCGGTTATTGAGCATTTCATACTTCGCTTTCAACTCCGGATAGCTTCCTACTTCAAAAGCACCTCCTCTCATGATCAACTCCCGGGCTTCCTGAAACTTTTCGAAATTCTTGTTTCCAAAGAAAACCGGAACACCGTAGCAGGCCGCTTCCAGGATGTTATGGAGCCCCTTGCCAAATGCCCCGCCTACATAGGCAAATTCACCGTACCGGTACAATCGCGATAGCGTGCCGATGTTATCGATCAACAAGACCCGGGCTTCTTCCACGCGGGCCCCCGCATTCGAAAAGCGCACCGTTTTTACCTGAAGGGAATTCTCAATTTCTGACAGGAACTCTTCACTTATTTCATGCGGGGCAATAATAAATTTCAAAAACTGATTTTCGTTAATGAATGCCGCCAGGAGGTCCATGTCTTCCGGCCATGCGCTTCCGACGACAAAAACTTTTTGTGAATCCTTAAACTTCAAGGCGACCGGAATATCCTGACCTTGCTGTGTGATTTGATAGACCCGATCGAACCGGGTGTCCCCGGCCACGCTGGCGTTGGTAATTCCTATCGATTTCAGGAGCTTGATGGATTCCTGGTTCTGGACGAAGAACCAGTTGAAGTTATCCAGGATCCTTCTAAAGAGGGTACCGTAGGATTTGAAAAAAAGCTGGTCGCTCCGGAAGATACACGACACGGAGAGGAGAGGGGTGTTCCTCTTTTTTAATTCAGCCGAATAGTTGTACCAAAATTCGTATTTGATAAAGATCGCGAGGACCGGTTTTGTGATTTCAATGAAGCGCCTGGCGTAGGATGGGGTGTCCCAGGGCAAATAGAAGATGAAATCGGCGCCCTGATAATTTTTCCTTACTTCATAGCCGGAAGGCGAGAAGAAGGTTAGGAGGATTTTGTTGGCGGGATATATTTTTTTCAGCAACTCCATCAAGGGTCTTCCTTGCTCGAATTCTCCCAACGAAGCGCAGTGGACCCAGACCACTGCCGAGGTATTCTGGAGAAACGTGTCTTTTAATTTCAGAAAAATGTTTCGTCTGCCCGTCACAAATAGGTTAGCCTTACTGTGAAAAAAGGAGGCTACCCACACAGCCATTTGCAAGAGGTAGATGGAAAGATTATAGTACAATTTCATCATGAATAGTACAAAAATACCAAAAAGAGGCCTGCTGGCTTGGTTTTATTTCGTAGATTTTCACGTTTTTAAGTTTACCAAAATCCGTATTTTCGGATTCACCATGTGCAAATCCCACAACCGTATGAAAAATATTCGACCGATTTATCTGATCACGCTTATCGTTTTGAATCTGACAGGGATGTCATTCACAGTGAAAGCACAATCCCAATCGGACTTATCTGCGTTCCTCCAGGCTCAACAACAGGATGCGGGGAAACTGATCGCTGCTTATACTACTCCGGCGATCAAGGCGGTTTCCTATGGAATGACGAATGGCTGGTACCATACAGGCAAAGCGCATGGTAAGTTGGGTGTCGATCTGGGTGTAAGCTTTAGCGCGGTAATGGTCCCAAGCTCAGACAATCACTTTAACCCCGGTGCGATAGGACTATCACCGCAAACCCAGCTTGATCCAACTTTTCCAAATCCCACGGGGCTCGCTCCAACAATCTTTGGTCCAAAAGATCAGACGCATTATGTATCAACCTATACGCCAGCCGGTTACCCGCCACAAACTGTACGGTTTCAAGGTCCCGAGGGTCTCGATTTGAAAAAATATATGCAAGGCCACTCGGTATTGCCCGTGCCCATGATCCAACTCGGTATAGGCCTGATCATGAATACCGATTTGAAAATCAGATATGTTCCGGAACAGACCGTCGGGGGTACCAAAGTCAAGATGTTAGGCTTCGGCGTGCTGCACGACATCAAACAACACATACCGGGTATAAAGCTATTACCGTTCGATCTTTCCGTTTTGGTAGCGTATAACAGTGTCAATGGTACCACCAATCTGGCGAACACGAATTTAACCAGCAGCAGGCCGACGAGTCCTGATGGGAAAGCTACATACAAGTTAAATTCCTGGGTCGGACAGGTTATCATCTCCAAGAAATTTTCAGTCATTACACTGTATGCCGGTCTTGGCTATGCTGCGGTGAGCACGAAATTCAACGAAACAGGGACGTACACATACAATAATGCCGCAGGTATTCCCATTACCGCCAAAATCCCTGTCGCCATTAATTTTGATAACAAGGGTGTGAAGGCAACCGTCGGTATGCGTTTCAAACTCGGGCCG
>DATHFS010000031.1:0-8675 GCA_035317975.1 Cyclobacteriaceae bacterium
GCCGGGATCCGCGAGAACGCGATCCAACTGGCCGAACTGCACGGGAAGGATGGGTCATTTGCCAAGGCCCTTTTATCGCTGCAAGATGATGCTAACCCGAAAGTCAGATATCAATTGCTTTGCACTTTGGGATTTATAAATACACCGGAAGCGATGCAGGTCCGGCATAAGCTTCTCTTTAGGGATATCGGCGATAAGTGGGTCCAGATTGCGGCTTTGACTGCCCCTCCTTCCCAAACGGCGTCCTTGTTAAAAGTCGTCCTGGACAATTACAGCGAGGACAATGCAGCCTATTCCTCCCTGGTGGAACGGCTGACGACCATGTTGGGGGTAAATGGAAATCAACAGGTGATCCAACAGCTCATTCAAAGAGCAACCGATGTCACAACGGAAAACCGAAGTGCTTTGCAAGCCTCTATTTTGGAAGGCTTAGCGCAGGGGATGGAAAACAAGACGACCCGTTCTCCGGTTTCGGAGACCGATCAAAACCGACTCATCAAGACATTCTTCGGGCATCCCTCCAGCCTGGTGCGAAAGGGGTCCTTCCATCTGCTGCAGCGTGTTGGCATAACCAATGAGATTCAGGCAGGAATAGCGATCGAAAAAGCAGTCTCTATCGGCACCGATCAGCATCAGGCAGAGGATAGAAGGGCAGAGGCGATCGATTTTATTTCCTTACGAAATCCCGCTGCACAGGCTCCTCTATTAATGAAACTGGTCGTCCCCACAGAACAACTTTCTGTTCAGTTGGCATCCTTGCGCACCCTCAGTTTTGTGCCAGACACGACCGTTAGCCGGTATTTACTAAACCAGTGGCCTGTGCTTACACCCGATCTCCGGGATGCGGCCATGAGAACATTTTTAGTTAACTCCGACAGAGTAGGCATGTTATTAAACGAAATTGAAACCGGCAAAATCCAACCAGCCGATTTAAGTTTCCACCGCAAAGTAGGGCTCATGCTCCAGTCCGACGAAAAGCTTCGGAACCAGGCGCGCCGTCTTTTCACAAAGAACAATGACGATGAGGTAAACAAAGCGTATCAGCATGCGCTGGAATTAGAAGGAGATGCGGTAAAAGGACAGGCAGTTTACCAACAACAATGTGGGCTTTGTCATCAGATAAGAGGGAAGGATGGCATCGCCCTTGGTCCCGACCTGGGCACGATTCACAATTGGTCGCCGAAGGCCATTATGGCCAACATTCTGGCTCCCAATCTATCGATTTCCAGCGGCTATGATCTTTGGATGGTCGAGTTGAAAAACGGTGAATCCATCCAGGGAATTATCGCTACGGAAACACCCGGGGCAATAACACTCCGGAATAACGGAAGTGCCGAGAAAACAATAAAACGCGAAGACATCAAATCATTGAAAGCATTGAACATGTCTGCCATGCCGGTGGGGTTGGATAAACTAATCAGTATCGAGCAAATGGCAGATCTGTTGGCGTTCCTTAAAAAGAATAAATAACCTCACCCCCCGCCTACGCTGAGACAGCTTCGGCGGGCAGGCCTGCCCCCCCCTCCGGGACGGAGAGGGGGAGACGTTCCCTTCTCCGTCCCGGAGAAGGGTTAGGGATGAGGTGAAAACGGGCGATTGCCGGTAGTAGAATAAACATGAACTCGAGTATATAATATAAATGAACCTGGGTAAAATAAACTACTTGATACAATGAAGAACATAATTCAATCAATCTTGATAGTGGCTTTGATGGTAACAAGTTCCCTAAGTTGGAGTCAACCTGTTACGAGTAGTTTTCCCTGGCCAGCCGGTAAACGTGTGGCCATCAGTCTCACCTTTGATGATGCGCGGGCAAGCCAGCCCAATGGAGGAGCGGCTGTCCTTGACCAGTATGGAGTCAAGGCCACTTTCTTTGTCGTTCCCGGCACAGCAAAAGAGAACCTCGGGGGTTGGAAGAAAGTGGTGGCGAGCGGACATGAGATCGGGAATCATTCGCTCACTCATCCTTGCACAGGCAACTTTCCCTGGTCCAAATCAAACGCATTGGAGAACTACACCCTGGACCAGATGCGCACGCAATTAATGGATGCCAATAAATACATTGAAACATTGCTCGGGGTAAAGTCCGAGGTCTTTGCCTATCCTTGCGGTGATACGTTTGTCGGTCGTGGACGGGAGACGAAGAGTTATGTGCCGGTGGTGGCAGAATTATTTCTTCTTGGTCGCGGATGGCTGGACGAAGGACCGAATGATCCCGCTTTCTGCGATTTTGCGCAACTCACCGGAATGGAAATGGATGGAAAGGATTTTGACGCGATCTTGCCACTCATCGAGAGCGCCAAAAAGAATCAACAATGGTTGGTGCTGGCCGGCCATGAGATGGGGGAATCAGGAGCTCAAACGACCAGGCTTTCCATGCTGAAAAAATTGATGGAGTATTCCAGGGATCCTGCCAATGAAGTTTGGATTGCACCGGCAGGGACGGTTGCCAGGTACGTTCAACAACACCGGTGATCGGTGATCGGTGAATCGGTGATCGGTGTAGTACAGAGTTAACCTGTAAAGGTACCACCATTAGAGATTACCACTTGCAGCAACCTGGAATAATTACAGACTTGTAACCATTTACTCAGAAGGAAGCTGTAAATTTATAGCAGAGAAGCTGGCTTTGTTTTTGATACATTGAAGAAAACCGAAAAAACATGAATGCCTTCCTCCGTTCTTTTTTTGCAATAGGAATCCTTCTGATTTCAATTGCAGCGCTTGCTCAACCGAAGACACCTCCCGCCTGGTCGGCGAAATTCAAAAGTGCCATCAATTGGCAGCGTGTACATTCACTGGGTTATATTATTGTGAGTACCAATGATGGCCTGTATGGTGTCAATCCTGCAGACGGGAAGATCATTTGGGAAAACAAGAGCTATGCCGCCCTTGATCCTTCCATGATGCAGGAAGTCGAGGGAACCGAGTTCCTCGCCATCTCCTATAAAATGGATCCGAATTCAACCATACCCTTGCAAGCTATCATTGAAGTGGCGAAAGGGAATGTCCTCTTTGATTCACAGAAAGAAAGCATCGGCGTTCTGAGCCGCCATGTGTTGCCCTTGTCCGGTCGATTGTTGATCATTGGCGTAAAACAGCACCAGGAACTCAAAGACATGGTCGCCACTCTTTTTATGTACGATATTTCAACGGGCAAACAACTGTGGGTGAACGACAGTTTGTTTAAACCTGATGCCCCTGCTGCCAAAGGATTCTTAGGAAAATTGCAGGCGATGGGCCAGCAATTGGGAAACCTCCAGAAATTGACCAGCGAACCGCTGGAAGCGGATGATCAGAGCGTCATTATTACGCATCCGGGTTATGTCATGAAGCTCAAGTCTGCCACCGGTGAATTGGTTTGGAAAAATCAAATTCAGACCGCTAAGGTGGCAAGGATACTTTTCTCGCCCTTTAAGAAAGGTGTCATTTATGTAGGTACCGAAGTGGAATCGGAAACGGGCTCCGGTTTTACGACTTCATCGGGAAGCCAACCCAATCAACCAAAGAAGTTCTACACTAACCTGTATTATGCGTTCGACGCCACGAGTGGTAAACCGTTATGGAAAGAACCGGCCAAAGAAAATGACATGCTTAACCAGGTGATCATGCACGAGAAAGGCATCATTATTTGCCCGCGCTCATCGCAGAAACCCACTATCAATCTGGTTAACTACGAAACAGGTCAGACGATGTGGGGAAATAAAGGGAAAGGAATTAAAGCCCAGGGAAGCGTAGTGAGTACTATTTTGACTGAAAAGGGAATTCTGATTACGACGGCGTATGATAATGCCTGGAACGATAAGGCGGAAGAATATTACTTAAATGTGCTGGACCCCGCCGCAGGGACATTGAAGTACGAAAAATCGGTGAAACTAAAAGGAGAACTGGTTAGCACAGAATTGCTCCCCATGGGCTTGCTTTTTGTGACCACCCGTGAGGTGAATATACTGGATGTCAATACCGGTAAACTTTTATGGGAACGGTCCATTGAGTCGGGTGCTTCGATCACGGGGGATAAAGTCAGGCCCTTTCCGACCGGCAGCAAGGGTAATCGACTCTATGTTTATTCGCCAAAGGAGTCGGCGCTGTTTGAAGTTGACAAGCAGGCTGGAACGAACAAGAAAATGACGACGGCTAAAATCCAGTTTGAAGGGAAAGAATTCCCCCGGTCCATTGATGTTGTCGAGGATGGTCTCGTCCTTGCCTCCGAACAAAACGTAATGAAAATTGGCCTGGATGGCGCCGTGAAGTTCAGTAAATACTATGCTGCCCCGCGGGAACCTGCGCTGGTTCGTGCTCTTCTGGCTGCGCAGGCTGTCCGCGCAGCGTACATTGGAGCAGCGGCTTCGATGTATTCAGCGGCCTTTTCTCAGGCAGCACAACAAACTAAAGATCAGGGAGCAAAAGCCGTCGATCAGGGGATGTCCCAGGCGTTTGGTCAATTGGGTCAAGCCGGGTTTGCCTATTCTTCACAGGCGATGAAACAGTTTAGTGCACGGTATAAAGCGTCACAAAATACACCCAACTTTGTGATGATGATGACGAAGCAGGAAAAGAAGGGAAACCAACTGGTGCAGGTGAGCAAGGCCAATGGTGACGTGCTCAGCGCTATTGATATTAAGAATGACAAAGAACCCGAATACGATGTAGACCCGATCTATAATTATGTTTATTACAGACCAAATCCGGCAGAAATAGTTTGCTATAAGCTTTAGAGGTGTTGATGTGTTGGTGTGTTGGTGTTTGGAAATTGTAAAATGGCCGTTTGAATAATATTCGGGCCACTTTTTAGTTTTTCATCGCGCCCTTTTTTAGATTCGTACGGCTATTGGCCCTTATTAGCCGTTGGCCTTTATTTATTGAACCACACCCCCTTCTCAAATGAATAATTCCAACATCAGCCGCAGGCGGTTCATTCAAAGTACGACTACGGCATCCCTCGCCCTTGCTACACTCGGCGCCGACGCCATGGTCGGTATCAAACCCGCAAAAACATACCGTGTCGGCCTGATTGGAACGGGGTGGTACGGGAAAAGTGATTTGTTCCGCCTGATCCAGGTGGCTCCCGTGGAAGTAATTGCCCTTTGCGATGTCGATAAAAACATGCTGAACGCCGCGGCAGCGCTGGTGAGCAGACGTCAGAAGTCGGGTAAAACTCCCCGCCTGTATGGTGACTACCGGAAAATGCTGGCTGAAAATAAATTGGACATCGTGCTGATTGGAACACCTGACCACTGGCATGCCCTGCAAATGATCGATGCCGTGAAGGCAGGCGCCCACGTCTATGTTCAAAAACCGATCAGTGTCGATGTGCTGGAAGGAGAGGCGATGGTTGCCGCCGCCCGGAAATACAAGCGCGTCGTCCAGGTAGGCACGCAACGCAAGAGCACGCCCCACCTGATTGAAGCCAAACAAAATATTGTCGATGCCGGGCTGCTGGGCAAAGTATCCCACGTGGAAATGTGCTGTTACCTTCATATGCGTAACAATGGCAATCCACCGCTCGAAAAGGTGCCCGATTTTCTGGATTATGAAATGTGGACGGGACCTGCTCCGTTGCGTCCGTATGACGGTCTGCCCCATTTGCGTTGGTGGCGAACATTTATGGAATACGGCAATGGGATCATGGGCGATATGTGCGTCCATATGTTTGATACGGTACGCTGGATGTTGCACCTGGGATGGCCCAATCGCATCTCTTCGGAGGGAGGTATTTTTGTCCAGAAGGAAGGCAAATCAAACATCTCCGACACCCAGTCCGCCGTGTTTGAATATGATGAATTGAACTGCGTTTGGCAGCATCGAACATGGGGCACCCCGGCTGATCCTGATTACCCCTGGTCGTTTACGCTGTACGGTGATAAAGGTACGTTGCGCGCGAGTACGATGCGATATGATTTTACACCGGTAGGAGAGGGCGGCACGAAGATCCACAAAGATGTTGTCTACGAAAAAGAGAAATACCCTGAAGACCTTACGGAAGATCACATTGAATTGAATGCCGCTCCGGCAACACGATTGCACATGCTCAACTTCCTGGCGGCGATTGAAAAAGGTGGCCGGCCCGTGGCGGATATCGAGGAGGGACACATCTCTACAGCGAGCTGCATACTGGCCAACTTAGCGATGAAAACCGGGCGGCCTGTGGTCTATGATCCAAAGACGCGCCAGATTGTTGGAGATCCGGAAGCAAACGGGCGTCTTCAACGAGTCTATCGCCAACCCTGGGCACACCCGGATCCCACTACGGTTTGAGAAGCGAGGAGTTGAGAAGCGAGAAGGCGAGGAGTGAGAAGTCGAGAAGAGTTGGCTTATACGCCCAATTCTCCCAATTCGAATTCTGTAAATTCTGTTCGTGGTTTAGCGCTGGTTTTATTTTAGTGCTTCTGAGTTGTACCGGCAAGGTCGAACAAAAAAAAGAAGATGAGGGTCCTTCTCCCGCCGAAACTCCAGCAGCGGAGTTAGCATCGTTTCAGTTTGAGCCTGGGTTAGCGATCCAATTAGTCGCTGCCGAACCGATGGTTCAGGATCCCGTTGTCATTGCATTTGACGAAGATGGCAAACTCTGGGTTGTGGAGATGCGCGGATTTATGCCCGATATTGATGGTAATGGGGAGAATAAGCGTGTGGGACGTGTATCGGTGCTGGAAGACACGAATGGGGACGGACAAATGGACGTCAGCACTATATATATAGACAGTCTGATCATGCCTCGCGCCATCGCTATCGTTCCGGGTGGGGCTTTGATTGCTGAGAATGAAGCCCTGTGGCTGACCCAGGATCTGGACGGCGACCTTCATGCGGATTCCAAAACGCTCATTGACTCCTTGTATGCCGGCGGTCCGCTGATTGAACATGCCGGCAACGGACTCTGGCGGAATATGGATAACTGGTACTACAATGCGAAGTCGCGCTTTCGGTACCGCCTGATGGACGGTGTATGGAAGCGGGATAGCACGGAGTTTCGCGGACAATGGGGCATTTGTCACGATGACAAAGGACGATTGTATTACAATTACAATTGGTCGCAACTTCATGCCGACCTGGTTCCACCCAATTATCTTTCCCGGAATAAGAACCACACGCCAACGACAGGGATCGATCATGGTCTTACCCTGGACAGGAGGGTTTATCCTATTCGTTCAAACCCGGCCGTTAATCGCGGATACATTCCGGGAACATTGGATGATAAAGGCAGTCTGCGCGAGTTCACGGCAGCCTGCGCTCCCTTTTTTTACAGAGGAACGACCTTGCCCAAAGAATATTATGGAAATGTTTTTGTATGCGAACCTTCCGGAAATCTGATCAAGCGCAATGTTGTTCAGGAAGAAGGACTTCTGCTTACTGCACATGATCCCCATCCGGGCAGGGAATTCCTGGCTTCCTTTGATGAGCGATTCAGGCCCGTGTTTTTGGCAACGGGTCCCGATGGTGCGCTCTATGTGGCCGACATGTACAGAGGCCTTGTTCAACACGGCAAGTATGTAACCCCCTATCTGCGGGAGCAGACCCTTAAACGGAAACTGGTTAAGCCGATCAACCGCGGGCGGATCTGGCGGATCGCTCCGGCGAATGCGAAACCGCAGAAGCAGAGGAAACTTTCAATAGCATCATCGGGAGAATTGATTCGTGAGTTATCGAACCCGGATGGATGGCGTCGCGATATGGCACAGCGCCTTCTGGTAGAGCAAAATGACAAACGCATACAGCAGGCCTTATCGGAATTGGCATTGCGGGGCGACAACCCTTTAGGACGGTTTCATGCCCTGTGGACACTGGAGGGACTGCACCTTCTTACGCCGGATCTCCTTTTCCGGATCGTGCCGGATCGAAACCCCCTTGTCAGAAGCACTGCTATTCGATTGCTTGAACCTTTCGCTAAATCGGATAAAAACGTTCGTGCGAAACTCGGGCCTGTTCTTTTTAACGCGCTCGAAAAAGCACCGATGGAACAAGTCCTTCAACTTGCGCTTACTGCTTCGGTCCTCGACCCTCCTGCATCCCATCGCCTGTTGGCTGGGATTGTTGATCGGTATGACTCTTCAGCGTTGATCCGGGACGCCGTGCTCAGCAGTCTCCAGGACCAGGAGCTCGCTTTTCTGAAGACGCTTTGGAAATCATCTTCATTCCAAACCCATCAACCCACAAGAGAAATTTTCCTGGAGATGCTTACTACTTCCATCGTTCGCAAGAGAAGCCCCACAGCGCTGTCGACCTTGTTGTCGATGGTCGATGTGAAAAGAAAATCTTTTGGTTGGAGGGAAAAAGCCGTTCTCAACGGTGTATTGATTCAAGGGGGTAATGGCAAATGGAAGCCGATCGTACTGAAGGCGGCACCTAAGATTCTTCTCCGTCCGGATAACCGGGTGGAGCCATCGCAACTCCGGACATTGTCCTCCCTGTTTGAATGGCCCGGACATGTTCCCGTAGTGGACACCACGCAAACGAAAAGTCTGTTAAGCGAAGCGGAACAAAAACAATTTGTTTTGGGAAGACAGCATTATCTCACAACGTGTTCCGGATGTCACGGTACGGATGGCGCAGGGCTGAAACGGTTTGGCCCTCCCTTGATTGCATCGGAATGGGTAACCGGCGATGAAAAACGTTTGGCTCTTATCTTATTACATGGAATCGAAGGACCCTTGGAAGTGGATGGAAAGACGTATGATGTT
>DATHFS010000032.1:0-3056 GCA_035317975.1 Cyclobacteriaceae bacterium
AGCAGGATAAAGATCGTTTTCGTGCTGATCAACTTTCGCAGCAGCTTGGCCGCCAGCAGCCGGTCGGCCTGCTTCACCGACTTGCTGAGCTTCATCAATTTCTCGGGAGAAATGGAAAGGAGGTCGCTGTCTTCCGCCGAACCGGCCGCTTCAGAGGCTAAAGTCCTGGTCTCGCGCTCTTCCTCACCGATCCCAAGCTCCCGTATCTTCTCCAGGGCGAATTGCTTCACCTTTTTCAAATTACTCTCGGCCAACTGGACCACCGACGATTCAAAGAGTGCAGGCTCCAATTTCTCCATGAGCCTTAAGCCATAGACCACCTTTTCCTCGGCCGTTCCGCGGACTTCCTTCTCCAGGAGGCTATCCATCGTGTATTCTTTCACCAGTTCTTTTTCGAGCTTTGATTTATTCTTCACCAGTGAACTTTTCAGCGTATCCCGATAGCCGTGATACATCCGGTTGGTAACCCAATACCAGATCCCAAGCAGAGGAAGCGTAAACATGGTGATGGAAAGGAGATCAAAGATTTTGAATTGATTGATCAGCACGATCAAACCGCCGGCCACGGTACTGGCAACGGCCGTGACAATTCCGTCAATTTTGGTTTGGGTGTCGATTTTAATGGTTTTATCAATCGGTACGTAGTAGAATTTGAATATGGGCGAATCAATGGCATCCCGGAGGGAATTGACAAATAACTTGCTCATCGCTATCATGATGAAGAAGTAGATAGCCGTACTTGAAACCGATGCATCTATTCCCCAAATAGAGCCTAGTGCTAAAGCAGCGCCTGTGAATAAAATTAAGAGCAACGGATTGATAATCAGGGACACACGAAGCCCGTAATCCTGATTGATGCGGTCGGTTATGAAGGTGGTAAACACGAAACTGAAGATGACGATCGTACCTTCAAAGAGACTGAGAAAGTAAGGAAGACTTTCCGTGTCGAACTGCTTGGCCGTAACGTTAAAGAAGGAATAGTCGATGAACCGCAGCGACACCATGGAGACAATGATGAACAAGGACATCTGTACGATGTACTTGTTTTTTAAGAATTCAAAGGGCGATAGTTTCTTATGCTCTTCCGCCTCGGAGTGCAATGCCTTATTGGTTCTCAAATAACGGTTGCCAAGCCGGATAAACAGGATCAGGTAAGCGATGACGCTGAACAAGGCAATCGTAAACAAATACTCAACGGTAACCCCGAATTGCAACAAGACCGGGATACTGAAGAAAGCTATAATGGAAGCAATGTCCATCCCGAGATCCACGCTGCCGATGACGCGCTTGGATTGGCGGAGGTTGAACATCCGGGCAAAGGACCCCCAAAAAACCAGTGTCGTGACAAACGTGAACGGCAAAACAAGCGTGAATCCGAAATAGTAAAGGTTGGTCACGTCAGAAATAAAGTATTCACCGAATTCAATAAAAGCGGCAAAACCGATAATGATCACCAGATTGAATATAGCCAGAGCGATAAAGTGGATTCGCCCCTCCAAAAAGTTATAAATAGAGGTAACAGCAATCCCGAATGCACCCGAAATCGCTAGGGCACGGGGCAAATCAAATCCCTCACTAAAGTTTTTAAGGAAAAGCGACTGGGCCGCAACTGTAAACGTGGCCAGAAACAAGCCCATTAAGAAGCTGATAGCCAGTAAATGACCTACCGGACCGGATTCCTCCGGCTCCACATCGAGCATTTTGAACAGACGTGCGAACATACGGAATTAGCTTAACCCTAAATTTGAAAAGATTTAGCGAAAATTCCTACATGAGAGGGTTTTTCGCCTTTTGCCATTTAGTACTTGATTTATAGATAGTTACGACGTTTTGTAGTTTCTCTGTAAAAGCGCTTCGTCGAATTTAACTTGTTGCGAGTAAGGTTCTGGCGCGAATTGAATGAAATGATGGCACAAATTAGGCTAGAATTGCCCCCGAATTCAAAAAAATCACAAATGACCAAGCTTCTTACTTCCCTTTTCATTCTGTTTGCTGTCCTGAATGTGACCGCACAAAATTCAAAATCGCTGACGGAAGCGCAGCAACTCTTCGGATTTAAGAAGTATGACCAAGCCCTTCCTAAATTCCTGGAAGCTTTTAATTCCGGAGCCAAGAGTCCCCAGGTTCAGTATCAAATAGGTGTTTGTTATCAGAAGTCACAAGATTCTGATGAGCAATTAAAAGGGATACCCTTTTTTGAGAATGCCCTGAATGAACCAAAGGGAATTCCGGTTACGGCCAGCTATGACCTGGCGCGCCTTTATTTACTAAACGAACAAGTGGACAAGGCAATAGCAACTTTTACCAGGTATAAATCCCTCACCAAACCTGATAAGAAAGCCCAGGCCGACGCAGATAAAGGCATTGAAACAAGTCATCATGCCGCCGCGATGATGTCCGTGCCCCGTGATATAAAGGTTTACAACTTTCCCGGGCAAATCAATACTCCTTCCACGGAGTACAGCCCTGTTGTTTCCGCCGATGAAAGTGTGATGGCCTATACGGCGCTTAGGCCCAACACGGGAAGAACGAGATCGGGTGATAAGGTAATTGAAGAAATTTATATCTCATACAACCAATCCGGAAGCTGGACAGAGCCCAAAGTAGTTCCGCTGGCTTCCGACTATAACGTAGGCACGGCAGGCATCTCTCCCGATGGGCAGAAAATGCTGGTCTTTATCGGCGGCAGTGACGACGACGGAAGTTTGTTTCAAATCACGAAGGCAGGGGATGGCTGGTCCAAACCGGGCTTGATCTCACCGAGCATCAATTCCAAATTTCTCGAATCCACCGCCAGTATTACACCCGATGGAAAGCTGATTTATTTTGCCAGCAACCGCCCGGGGGGTAAAGGAGGGATGGATATCTGGAAAACCGAACGGAAAGGCGACGGCACCTGGACGATGCCTGTTAACCTTGGTCCGGAAATCAACACCAGGGACAATGAAGATGCTCCCTTTATTCACCCCGATCAGAAAACACTCTTCTTCACGTCGGATGGACATCGTTCCATGGGCGGCCGTGATATTTTTCAAACCAAATTGGTGAACGGCAAA
>DATHFS010000033.1:0-6488 GCA_035317975.1 Cyclobacteriaceae bacterium
AGCGGGTCTTCATGGCCCAGATGCTGCTCACGGAACCCGATCTGATCATCATGGATGAACCCACCAACCACCTTGACCTGGAAGCGATCGAGTGGCTCGAGTCTTACTTATCGGGGCAGAACATCACCTTGATCATGGTTACCCACGACCGGTATTTCCTCGACAATGTAGCCAACGAGATCGTGGAACTTGACCGGGGTAAACTATATCGGTACAAGGGCAATTATGCCTACTTTTTAGAGAAGAAATCCGGCCGTGAAGAACTTTTGAAAATCGAAGTGACCAAAGCCAGGAGCCTGTTGAAGAAGGAGTTGGAGTGGATGAGACGCCAACCCAGGGCAAGGGGTACCAAGGCGAAGTACCGGATAGACGCCTATTATGAGCTACAGGAAAAGGCCTCGGTAAATCTTAAACGCGACCGGCTGGAACTGGATGTCCAGGGATCGCGCCAGGGAGGCAAGATACTGGAGCTTCACGGTGTGTCGAAGCGTTACGGGGATAAGAAACTCGTTGACAACTTCACGTATGTCTTTAAGAAGAAAGACCGGATTGGAGTAGTAGGCAAAAATGGCGTTGGCAAGTCGACATTTCTGGATTTACTCACCGGACAAATCAAGCCGGACAAGGGAGAACGAATTCCAGGCGTAACCACAAAGATTGGATATTTCACACAAGAGACAGGAGACCTCAACCCCAACAACCGGGTGATCGAGGAGGTAAAAGAAATAGCCGAGATGATCACCCTGTCCGATGGAACCCAGATTACGGCCTCCAAGTTTCTGGATTTGTTTTTGTTTCCACCCGAAAAGCAATACATCTATATTCAAAAATTAAGCGGAGGCGAAAAGAAAAGGCTGCAGCTCCTGAAAATATTGGTGACCAATCCGAATTTTCTGATTTTGGATGAGCCCACCAATGACTTTGATATTGATACCCTGAATGTGCTTGAGGATTTTCTTGAGAAGTACACTGGCTGCCTGGTATTAGTCTCTCACGATCGGTACTTTATGGACCACCTGGTAGACGAACTCTTTATCTTCGAAGGAGAAGGCAAGATTACGCCGTTCAATGGCAACTACAGCGACTACCGGTCGCAGTCTGAGGGGGAGCCTGACACAGAATCGGTTCCGGACAAAAGGAAAACAGAACCTGAGCCGGTGTCCGTCGAATCAGGAGCCACGAAGGGCAAATTGTCTTTTAAGGAAAAAAAGGAATTCGAGGAGCTGGGAGTGAAGATCGAGGTCCTGGAAAAGGAAAAGGAAGCATTGGCTCAGGAGTTGAGTCAACCCACCCTGGACCGGCAACGGGCGATTACCGCCAGCCAACGTCTTGGAGAATTGGGCAAGGAAATTGAGATCAAATCCGTCCGCTGGCTGGAACTTTCCGAGTGGGCCGGGTGAGTCATTTGGTTATTGGTTATTGGTCATTAGTGGGGAACACCAAGAATTAACAATCCACCACTAATGACCAATAACTAATGACTGCTGCCTTAAAACACAGAGAATATGATAGCCTTCATCGGATTGTTGCTTTTCATTCAAGGTGCGGAAGCTCCCTACAAACCCAACGACGAGTTTGAAGTAAAAATTGATGTTCAAGTTAAGGCCCGGCCTTACTTACCCGGCGACTCGGATCCGAAAATTGATTTTAGCCTCAACAAGGATGGTTTTCCCGACAGCAAAAGGAAGTCGGGCTACTTGCCCCACCTTACTTTTGACGTGAAATTCCTGAAACTATCCGAAGGAGAGGTGAAAGTAAGGATCACCGACGCATCCGGTTCAACGGTATATCACAAAAAGGCGATCGAAGGCAAGCTCATCCGTCTGGACGCCGGCTTCATTAAGGATATCAAGGACGGCCTGGTTTCCGGTGAATACCACATCGTACTTCTATCGGGAAAAAAGAGACCATCCAGTCGCATCCACATCTTTATCCATCGCGACGGAACATATTATGTGAACGACATACTTTGTGGTAAATTTTAATGAGAGCATAAGACCGGATCTGCAAAAAGAGCAACGCTGTGCGATGGAAAAGCTAACGAACAATGGTCCGGTCTGCCCATTCTTTGCCACTACAGAAATGTGGTAATGAGTGAAAAAAGCCGTACCTTTGTTTAATTTAAAATTTTGAACCAAGCTCAAACCATAGCGCTTTATCAGCCCGTTCTCCAGGCCATCGCCTTTAACCTCTTAAAATGCAAGGCGGATGCAGAGGATATTGTTCAGGATACCTTTGTGAAATGGCTCAATGTGGAACAGGAAAAGATCCAAAACACGAAAGCGTACCTGATTACGGCTGTGCGTAACAACTGCCTGAATCACCTCCACACCCTGCGCAAGAAGAAGGAAGAGTATTTTGATTCCATTGATTTATCGAAGATCACCGGAAAAATGAAGGAAATGGACTTTTCACATCTTGATTTGGAAGTGGACCTGAACAAGGCACTCACCCTGATCCATCATAAGCTGGAGCCGATGGAGCGCGCAGTTTACCTGTTGAAAGAAGTCTTTGATTTTGACTATAAGTCCCTTCAAAAGGCACTCGATAAGAAGCAGGAACATTGCCGGCAACTATTTTGCCGGGCCAAGAAAAAGTTGAGCTCCCTTGAATTACCAAAAATAAGCATTGAACTGCCTGACACAGGTTCCTGGATTGAAAGCTTCCGGAGGGCCTGTTCCCTTGACAATGCTTCCGGGCTGATTACAACACTCCAAAGGGACATCCTCTCCCCGGCAAAGGCCTAATGGATAGTTTTTCTTCCTCATTTTGTCACGAAAAGCCAAAAACATTGTCTTTAGTGTGATGAGACGTCCCTTTATGGGCTAAAAACAATTTTCTTTAAAATAAACCTACATTATTCATGACCGTCATTTTGTTATTTTTTGTTGCTCAATGGTATTTGTCTTTGTTTTTTCAAACCTTTTTTCTGCATCGTTATGCAGCCCATAAGGCATTTACCATGAACCGATTCACCGAAAAGGTGTTTTTTGTTCTTACCTGGCTATTTCAAGGACCCAACTACTTAAGCCCTTTTGGCTATGGCACGATGCACCGCATGCACCATGCATTTGCCGATACCGAAAACGATCCACATTCACCGAAATACGATGAGACCATCTGGAACATGATGTGGAAGACGAAAACGATTTACTCTGCTATTGCCAACAAAAAGTTGATTCCCGAGAGTCGCTTCACCGACGGCGTTCCGCAATGGGAATCGTTTGATAAGTTTGCCCGTTCGTGGCCTTCCCGTCTGGCCTGGGCGGCCCTTTACTTCTCCATCTATTGGCAGTTTGCGAATGTATGGTGGCTTTGGTTATTGTTGCCCCTTCAATTCCTGATGAGTCCGATCCACGGCGCAATCATTAATTGGTTTGCCCATAAATATGGCTATCGCAATTTTGAAGTGGGCGATACATCGCGGAATTTCCTTCCGGTGGATGTGTTAATGATGGGAGAAAGCTATCACAACAACCACCACAAGAATGGATCACGCGCCAACTTTGGCGGGGTCCGGTGGCACGAAATTGATCCGACGTATATGGTCATCCGGTTGCTGGACAAACTGCACGTTATCCGGTTGGCAGAACAGCGCCAGATTAAGATGGAACGGGTTAAAAAAGCGGCCTGATCCGGGCTAATTCAGCGGATTTAGGCAGGTGTCGATTTTTTATGCTACCTTGCACAATTATTTTATTTTATTTATTAACAATTAATTATGAAAGAAGGAACAGTAAAGTTCTTTAACGAAACCAAAGGATTTGGTTTTGTAAAAGAAACCGAAACCGAAAAGGAGTATTTTGTACATGTTTCCGGACTTGTCGATCAGGTTCGCGAAAATGATCAGATCACCTTTGAGTTGAAAGAAGGAAAAAAGGGCTTGAACGCTGTAAATGTTCGCCTCGCTACCAACTAAATCACCCAAAGATTTCAAACCAGGCTCCAAGCCTGGTTTTTTTTATTCTTTATATCTGCATCTAACAGAAGACCATTTTGACGTTTAACGATTTCAGTTTTGACCCTCAGCTTCTTGAGGGATTAAACTCCATGGGATATAGTAAGCCAACTCCCATCCAGGAGCAAGCCATCCCGGTTATTTTGGATAATAAGGATTTGATTGCCTGCGCTCAAACGGGTACGGGCAAGACAGCGGCCTACATCCTGCCTATCCTCGATAAGATCATTCGAGCCGATCACCGCCATTTAAACACCCTGGTCCTGGCACCTACCCGGGAGCTGGCTCAGCAAATCGACCAGCAAATAGAAGGCTTTGCTTATTTCATCGGGGTGAGCTCCATTCCGGTCTACGGCGGAGGAGATGGCGCCACATGGGAACTTCAGCGGAAGGCTCTGGATCAGGGCGCCGATATTATCATTGCTACACCAGGCCGCCTGATTGCCTTGCTGGCAGCAGGTACCGTCAAGCTGGATCACCTGCAGCACCTCGTGTTGGACGAAGCTGACCGCATGCTCGATATGGGATTTTATGATGACCTCATCCGCATCATCAATTATCTGCCAAAAAAACGGCAGACGCTTTTATTTTCCGCCACGATGCCGTCAAAGATCCGGACATTGGCCAACCGGATTTTGAATGCTCCGATAGAGGTCAACATCTCCATTGCCAAGCCTGCGGAAGGGATCCTTCAGCAAGCATATATGACATACGATCAGCAGAAAGTTGGACTGATCCAGCACCTGATGAAAGGAGGTCATTTTTCCACCGCCCTTATTTTTGCGTCGACCAAAGAAAGTGTTAAGAAATTGGATAGCACCCTCCGCCGCATGGGGCTGAATGTAAAAGCCATTCATTCCGATCTCGAGCAGGATGAGCGCGAAGAGATCCTCCGCGAGTTCAAGAACAAACAATTACCCATTGTGATCGGCACCGACGTCCTCTCCCGGGGCATTGATGTGGATGGGATCAGCCTGGTGGTCAACTACGATGTGCCTCCGGACCCCGAAGATTACATCCACCGGATAGGAAGGACGGCGCGGGCGGAAAGTAAAGGGACAGCGATTACGTTTATCAACGAACGAGACCAGCGAAAATTCCTCAGCATTGAAAAATTGATTGGAGCCGAAATTCCCAAACTTCCTCTGCCCTCCGGATTCGGTGAAACCCTGTTGTATCAACCCGAGATCAGAAGGGAGAAGGTCGTTCGGAAGCCGTTTGGGAAGAAGAGTCAGGGGTTCAGACGCGCCAGTCGGTAATCGGTGATCGGTGATCGGTAAATGGTGGTGCAAGGTTACTAAAAGTGTGGCGACGATCTTAGTTACTAAAGGTAGAATCCACCGATCACTGATCACCGATTACCGATTTTCAGAACGTACTGAAATCAAACTGCTCATGCCCCTTTCCCACCTTCACGACTGGTTTAGCAAGTGTCCCTGAGATGTGAAAGGGTATTTTTATCTTATTCAGCGGCGGCACGCTGATCCGGAGTACGTAATCCATGACGTTGTCAAATCCCTGGCTGCCTTCCAGCTCCGTCCGATACTTTCCAATAAGAAAAGAAAACGGCTTGATTAGCAGCTTACCTCCTTTGATCTCGGTCTCCATAACGACGTCTTGCACGTGGGCATCATTCAACTCTGCTTTTTTGGTGATCTTGCTAACGTGGTTGAGTACCTTCATTCCTTTGACCTGCGCATCTTCGATAATGATTGTTCCATTCCCGGTCAGGGTTGACAGGACAAGCGAATAATCTGCAGCGAGTTCGCCTTTTAGGTGGTACTGGGTAGAAAAGAGGCCATCGGTTGTCTTGTCCGTGGGCTTAGTTTGGAAGAGCTCCAGTCCTTTATTGATATCCAATTTGTCAATGTCAATCTTCATATCGAATCCGGGATGATTCAGGTCGTTTGTATTGTAATCGCCATTAACCGTAAACTTTGCTCCCTGGGAAGTGAATCCTGTTTCGTTGAGCGTTAGGATGCCATTCTTTAACCTGATCTCGCCCCTGAGATCGTCCATGTTCACACGGTGAAACTTCACAAGACCGATTGCTGCATCAAACGTGAAATCGATTCCTTTCGGGATTTCCAGAATTTTCAGGCTCGACCTGGAGGAATCCGGGACGTCATTGCCGGAGACCAATTGTTCATTGAAATCAAGAGTATCACATTTCAGATCCAGGTCCCCTTTGATCGCTTTTCCGGTTCCTAACAAGGCAGGCATGTAATCAAACAAGTGCCCTTGAATCGCAAAATGAGTTCTCCCCATCCTGCCGTTTAAATTCTGCAAAGCAATGCTTTCCGGAGTAAAGCGCAGACTCCCATTGGTCAACGTGATCGATTTGGATAATTCGCGATCGGTAAAATTGATGTTTCTGATTTCAATGCTTCCGCTGGACGTCAAGAGATCAAAACGACGGGCTTCCAGGTCCGATACCTTTCCGGAGGTCTTAACATGGACATCCATTGCGCCGGTGAGTGCTATTCCCTCCACGGGATAAATTTTCATGAGCTTCTCAAAGTCAATCAAT
>DATHFS010000034.1:0-4267 GCA_035317975.1 Cyclobacteriaceae bacterium
GAGATCTTACAGAAGGCGGCTGCACACCATTTGCATATCCAATTCCATGGTGCATACAAGCCAACGGGCCTTAGCCGAACCTACCCGAATGAACTTACTCGGGAGGGTACCTTAAATTATGAGGCTGACAAATGGGATGAAAAGGGCGTTTCGCCGGATCACGACATCAACATGCCCTTTACAAGAATGTTAGCCGGTTCCACGGACTACCATTTAGGGGGTTTCCGGGCGGTACCAAAGGAACTGTTCAAGGTCCAATTCATAAAACCCCTGGTCCTTGGCACGCGGTGTCACATGCTGGCGATGTACGTGGTGTTGGAAAATGAGTTGCCCCTGGTCTGCGATTACCCGGCGGCGTATGAGGGGGAACCGGGCTTTGAATTTATTCCGCAAGTTCCGGCAACCTGGGATGAAACAAAGGTGCTGGATGCTAAAGTAGGCGAGTATATTATTATTGCGAGAAGGAGGAAGGACGATTGGTACGTCGGCGCGATTACGAATCACGATCAGCGGCAACTGTCAGTTCCCCTAACCTTTTTAAGGGAAGGAAAATACCGCCTGGACCTTTACACCGACGCCCCCGATGCGAAAGAAAGACCAAATCTGTTGGTTAAAGAGGTCAAAGAAGTTACGAAAGATGCCTCGATATCCTTGAAAATAGCGGGTGGGGGCGGTGCCGCGATGAGTTTGAAAAAATCTCGTTAGGACTAGCTTTTATCTCAAAGTCTTTTTATATTGGTTTAGGGTTAACCACGGTTAAGAAATGATGAATGTTGATAATTTGTGGATAACACTTCCCGACGTGGCATGCAATTTATAATCGATGGTTTTCGTGGACAATGGTCCACAATCTAGGCTGAACTCGACAAATGTGTAAAACCGGATATAAAGGAGACTGGTTTTAGACATTTTTAGATGTTTTATAGGTCTGGCGCAAGATTTTCCTTCTGTCTTTTGAACGCAGTGCCAGAAGCTTTTGTCGTCGCTTTTCTTTGAAAACACTGACTAAATTCGCCCGCCATCAATGCCAAAGGTCTTCATGCTTGGATGGGAATTTCCACCGCTCTTTTCGGGCGGCTTGGGTATTGCCACCTACGGCATGGTGAAGGCGATGAGTAAAAGGGCCAAGATCCGGTTGGTTATTCCCAACAGTGTTCCTTCCAATGACTTAGAAGATGTTTCCATCCAGGGCCTGAACAAAATCACTCTGGAGGAAATCAATCTGGAGCGCCTGGCTTATAGCCTTCCTGCCCTAGGGGCCGATGTCTCAAGGATCCCCATCACACTAAGTCCTTACCACTTCGCCAATCAGAAAATCAGTAAGTCGACGATCAATGAATTTGAATTGTTGCAGGCGAATAAAGGGGAAGTGAGTGACGTTCATTCCATTTTCCAGGGAGAGGATACCTATGCGAATATTCTGCAGAAAATTCACCTGTATACTCATTTAGCGGCCCAGCTTGCTGCCGATGGAGATTTCGATATCATTCATGCGCACGATTGGGTTACTTATCCGGGGGGAGTAAAAATCAAGGCCCAATCCGGAAAGCCCCTTGTCCTTCACGTTCACGCACTGGAGACGGACCGCTCGGGAGAAGCCTGTCGCAACGGAATTTATCAGCTTGAAAAAGAGGCAATGGATGTGGCGGATAAGATCATCACTGTAAGTGAATACACAAGACAGCAGGTGGTGCAACACTACCACATCGATCCTGCCAAGGTCGGCGTAGTACACAATGGCATTGATCCGGCGCCAACCATTCGCAAGGAGCATAAACTGAAAGATAAACTAGTGGTGTTTCTGGGAAGGTTGACCCACCAGAAAGGACCTGAATTTCTGATCGAAACTGCTGAAAAAGTCCTTCGTGTTTACCCGCGGGTCAAGTTTATCGTGGCCGGTACGGGAGATTTGTTTGTCCACACGTTGGAAACATCGGCCTACAAAAACCTGGGCGGCAAATTTATTTTTGCGGGCTTTCTATCAAAAGCAAAAGTGAATGAGTTGCTGTCTATGGCCGACGTGTATTTTATGCCTTCGGTATCAGAACCTTTTGGTCTGTCGGCCCTGGAAGCGGTGCAATTCAGAGTTCCCGGCGTGATCTCAAAGCAATCCGGGGCCGCTGAAGTGATCAAGCATACGTTACAAGCTGACTTTTGGGATACCGACAAGTATGCCAATTACATCCATGCCTTGCTAAAGTATAGCGCGTTGAAAACGGTGTTGGCGGACAATGCGCAATGTGAATTGAGGGGACTTACCTGGGAGCATGCAACGGACAAAGTATTGAGAATTTATGATGACGTGATAAACAATTGAACCGGCCAGTTAAACTCAAAACGATATGCCATCCGTATGTCTCTATTTCCAGGTCCACCAGCCCTTTAGACTAAAGCCATACGATTGCTTTAAAATTGGCTATGATCGCCTGTACGAGGACGTGGACAGAAATCGCGAGATTCTTGACCGCGTTTCCGCGAAATGTTATTTGCCGGCCAATGAAACCTTATTGCATCTGATCCAGGAGCAACAGGGCGAGTTCAAGATCGCCTATTCAATAAGCGGAACAGCGATTGAACAAATGGAAAAATACCGGCCGGATGTGTTAAAATCATTTCAGGAACTGGCCAAAACAGGGTGCGTCGAATTTCTATCGGAAACCTACTATCATTCACTAAGCTTTCTCTATTCCAAAGAGGAGTTCATCAGGCAAGTGGTGAAGCATAAGGAGAAAATCAAAGAGCACTTCGGACAATCGCCGCAGGTCTTCCGGAATACGGAACTAATTTATAACAATGAAGTTGCCTCTTTTGCGGGGGACATGGGGTATACGGCGATACTTTGCGAGGGCCTTGACAGCGTGTTGGGTTACCGCAGTCCGAATTTTGTGTACCACCCTCCTCACAACAGCGCGATCAGGTGTTTATTGAAGAACTATAAACTCTCCGACGATATTGCTTTTCGCTTCTCCAATAAGGATTGGTCGGAATGGCCGTTAACCGCATCGAAGTTTGCTCATTGGGTCCACCGGACAGCAGGCAATGGTGAGACGATCAATTTGTTTATGGATTATGAAACGTTTGGAGAACACCAATGGCCGGAGACCGGAATTTTTGAATTTCTCAAGCACCTCCCCCGCGAAATCCGCAAGCACCCCGATTTCAATTTTTTGACACCGTCGGAAGTGGTGGGGAAGTACGACGTCAAAGGCGAATACGACGTTCACCATCTGAGTTCCTGGGCCGACATCGATCGCGACCTGTCCGCCTGGCTGGGCAACAGCCTGCAGCACGACGCCATGCAACGAATTTATAGTTTGGAAAATCAAATTAAGGCGACGGGGGATGAAGAGATCATCAATGAATGGGCCAGGCTGCTGACCTCCGATCATTTTTATTATATGTGCACCAAGTATTGGAGTGACGGGGATGTCCATAAATACTTCAGCCACTACGATTCTCCTTATGATGCTTACATCAATTATATGAATGTAGTGACTGATTTGGAGAGTGTAGTTGAGGAGGCTGTGATCAGTCAATAGTCATTGGTCATTAGATTAGTTATTAGATTAGTTATTATTTATTGGTGGTGCGGACAAGGCCTTGGGCACCTACTCTTCGACTCAAAGCGATTACTATCAATTGGGGCAAACCACCAATGACTAATGACTAATTCGCCACTTCAATCTTCACCTTCATCTTCTTCACCCGTTCATTCTTTATATTGGCGAGGACCGTATCCACCAATGTCCTTTTTATGCAGGCATAAGAAGAATGGTCAAGGGTCGTAATGAGTCCTACTTCGTCGCCTTGCAGTCCCCCTTTTTTTGTGAGCAGGCCTGCGATGTCGCCCTTGCTGATTTTATCTTTTTTGCCCGCGCTGATATACAGACAAATGAACTCCGGGGGAGGAGGAAGCTGCCATTTCTTGCTCACTACCAGTTCCTCCAGCGAATTGCCTGCCCCGATTTCCCGGTTATTGATGTACTCTGGCATCCGTTCATCTTCGGCCAGGATTAAATAGGCTGTTCCGTCTGCATGCATGCGGGCCGTGCGGCCGTTCCGATGGATAAAACCTTCCAGTTTGGGGGGGAGTTGATAATGAACAACGTGCCTGATCTCCGGGATATCCAGGCCGCGTGATGCCAGATCGGTGGCGATCAGGATATTGTGCGCACCGCCCCTGAACTTGATCAGGTTCTTCTCTCTATCGATTTGTTCCATCGCGCCATGCAATATGCCGTGCTCCAGTTTGTTACTGGTTAAAAGG
>DATHFS010000035.1:0-7760 GCA_035317975.1 Cyclobacteriaceae bacterium
AGCCTGTCTGACTACGGACCCCATTCCAAATCTGACGATCATGCAAGATGGTCAGAAAATGTCCTGGAAAGAGTTTACCCTGACGTTCCGTTATTTCCCGGGCCAAACACTTTATCACGATGCGCTCTTATTTCAAAAGACCGATGGCGAGGCTATCTTTTTTATTGGCGATTCCTTTTCACCGGCCGGGGTAGACGACTACTGTTTTCAGAATCGCAATTTCCTTCACCCCGCCGAGGCGGGGTATTTCTACTGTCTGGACATCCTTAAAAAACTTCCTGACCATGTCCTGCTTTCCAATCAGCACATTAAACTCCTTTTTGCATTTTCCCGCCAGCAGTTGGATCACATGACCAGTGTGCTACAGGAACGAAACGCGATAGTAAAGGATCTGCTACCATGGGACGATCTGAACTTTGGAACAGATGATCAATGGGTCAGCGTTTATCCTTATGGACAAAAAGCCATGCGGGGAAAAACGATTGAGTGTACTGTAAAAATCTTCAACCATTCGGATGTGCCGAAGACGTTTGTTGTAGAACCAAAAGTGCCCAATGGGTTCAGTGTCCGGCCCACAACTTCTCCTGTTGTTATTGCACCACGAACGGAAGGGGAACAAACATTCAAGATCAAAGTTTCGAAGCAAGCTCCGACTGGTGTTTCGCTCTTATTATTCAATGTAAAATTTGATGCGTGGGATTTGCGTGAATGGGGTGAGGCTTTAATTGAAATCGCAGAGTAAATAGAATGTATAGTAAAAGACAATTCTCATGAAACAGATTCTGCTCCTGCTTGTTTTAGGATCATTCGCATTCGCAACCCGTGCGCAAGTTCAAGTCAACTCTTCAACTAAAGCACCGGGTAACGTTAAGAAAAATGAAAGCCCGGACGGCAAGTTTCCAAAGCCCGGGGAATGGCCTTCTTTTCGCCGTAGCGGAACCCTTGAGGCGCATTCACCTTTGCGCGGTAACATGATCAAGCCAGGTATTGTCTGGAAGGAGTTCGTTGGTGCATTGGAAAGTCGCATCGTCATTGAATCAGGCGATAAGAATACAAAGTTGAGTCTCCCTGGCGAAGAGCTCAACCTTTCTGCCGCTGCGGACTCCATCGCGTTGGCGGATTTCATCCCAATTCCGAAAAGTGAAGAAGACAACACTAGTTCGTGGACCTCCACCTTCGCTGACGTTCTTCCGGAATATCCGGGCAAGGAGAAACTTGATTTCGAGAGTACCTTCAATAAGCCCATGATAAACGGACAATATGTGCCTTCCTTCGGCACGTGTCTTGCCCGGCAAAACGGTCAATGGACCAAGGTCTGGGAAACAAAGCCTGTGAAAGATCTTTTCAATCCGCTGCCGCTTGTTGGCGACTTCGACGGTGACGGCACGAAGGAAATAGCCATCCTGCCTTTTTACCAGATGAAGTTGGTCGATGCCCGTACTGGCCAGGTCAAGGATAGCTGCAGGTTCAACGACAACCGGAGCTACGGCTTCCACGGGGTTTATGATTTTGACAGCGATGGCAAGTCAGAGTTCCTGGTTCAGGCCGACTTCTCAAAACATGTCGATGTACTTGGCCTGCGGAATGGTAAGCTGACATTGCTATGGCAGCGGAAGATTGAACCTGATATCGCTGATCCGCAAAAGATCATGCGTGTGGCACCGAACCCTGTTATGGACATCGACAACGACGGGCAGCCCGAAGTGCTCACCACTATATTTAACGATGCAGGTGACGGGCGATGGCATTTGACATTCATCGATGCTATTACGGGAAAGACAAAGATCGATTTTCCGGATGAGGTCTTCGCAGCCCCTCTGGACGTGGATGGCGATGGCATAAGTGAACTTCTGACGACGTGTACCCGTGGCGTCGGCGTATTGGCTAAAATACGAGTCCGATCTGTGAAAGAAATCCAGCCGCATATTATATGGGAAAAGGAGAACGCAGGATGGCAGACATGGGATCCCCCCCTTCCTTCACACGTAAAGAGTATGGCCACGTTAGGCCAACGGACAGTGCTCAGCCAGATCCGCGGCAAGATCGCTTACGTCGTGCTGCGGGAACCGGGAACTTCAACATTGTCTTTGGCGCAATGGGCGGGATCCTCATTTAAACCCATTACGACAATCACCGGAGAGAATCTGGAGGGATTAGGTTTTGATACCACGGGACGGCTGCTTGTCCGCTCGCGACATCGGTTCGGTCAGCCTTCTCCGCTTCTCATTGCAAATGGAAATGTCACCCGTCACACTACGCACCGGATCGGTTGCGCAACAGGCTCGGCGGTCGTCGCGTGGCCGGATGGAGCCAAAGACCCGACCATCGTGGTTCAGGGAGCAGTCGAAGAGCAAGTTACTTTCCAGCCAACAAACTCTAACGGCGGGAAGGTTCATTTAAAGTATGTATCCGGCAGAGGCCAGGGCTCCTGGTGGCCAACTACTCTTGGTCCGGTGGTGGCCGATCTGGTGGGAGATGGCCGTCGCCAACTCCTCGTAGCAGATGCCGGACCATCGGGCTTTGCGCGGTTGTCGGCAAAGGATCTTGATGGACGCGTTTTGTGGCAGCACGAATTCCCACTGATTGCAGGAACCCCGCCACCTCAGAATACAGGCGGCGTTATTCTCTGGCAAGCGGGCCACTTCACGGATGCCGTCCGGCAGGATGTATTAGTTACTACTCAACGCTCGAAGATGCACAGCGAAGAAACGTTTCTTCTTTCCGGTCAGGATGGTCATGTGCTTTGGCACCGTGATAAGCAGATCAGTAAACGCGCCGTGGGCGGGAATTCATTCGCGGTTGCTGATTACGATGGCGATGGGCTGGATGATGTTGCTTCACTATGGCCCAGCATTCTCTATTTGCTTAAAGGGACGACAGGTGCGGATATCCTTGCTATGGATGCTAAATGGAAACAGGTTTATGCGAAGCAGGTTTACTTTGGTCAGGCCGTGGCGGGAAATTTTTTGAATGAGGGTAAGCCTGCGTTATTCTTCAGCGGAAGGTTAATGACAGGAGTGATCCGCCTGGACGGCACACTGGTCTGGTTTGATGCCCTGGATAAGAGCCCCGGATACCTTCCCTCGCTCGGCGATTTTGATGGTGATGGGCGTGCCGATGTGGTAGGTGTCGGCTACGAAGATGGAGTACGTTGTTACGACATGGCGTCCGGACAGGTAAAGTGGCGAATGGCAAATCCTGCTGATGGCTTTGGCAATTTTGGACAAAAAGCAGATAACCCTGTAAGGGGCAGTGCGAGTGCCGACGTTGATGGCGATGGACGCGATGAGGCATTGATTGCTGTTGGCCGGACACTTTTCTGTCTGGGTGCGCCGGTGGCAGGCTCCGTAGGTGAAATTCGCTGGAGCGTTGAACTACCTGCGGAAATTGGTCCGCCCACAGTTGTGTCATTAGACAAAGCAAGCGGCATTTCGATCCTGGTGGTTGGCAGCGACGGCTATGTTTATTGCCTGAGATAGATCACAGTATTTTTTATATCAAACATTTTTAAGAACCCTTAACGTAAACACACTCATGAAACACATTTTCATCTTATTTATTCTAGGATCGTTCGCATTCATACCCCGCGCGCAAAGTCAGATCCAGTCTTCTCCCAAAGCGCAGGGTAACAGTCAAAGCAAAGACGGAATATTTCCGAAACCAGGTGAATGGCCGTCTTTGCGTCGTACCGGAACACTGGAGGGGCATTCCCCTCTGCGGGGCAACATCACCGAGCCAGGCATCGTCTGGAAGCAGTTCGTCGGAGCAATAGAAAGCCTCGTTGTTGTGGAGCCAGGGGACAGGGATACCAGGTTGAATCTTGCCGGCGAAGAAGTAAAACCTGTTGCCGCCGACTCAATCCATATGCCCGATTTCATCCCGACTCCCGGTGTTGAGGAAGACAACACGACGAATCAGGTATGGGTGAACTATGTTGATATTTTACCGGAATATCCCGGCAAGGAGAAGATCGAGTTTGAAAGCGCCTTTGCCAAGCCGATGACCAACGGGCAATGGGCATATTGTGTTGGCCGTTGCTTCGGAAAGCAGAATGGCCAGTGGAAACAGATCTGGGAGACTACACCGATGTCCTATCTTTTCAATGCACTGCCGCTGGCGGGAGACTTTGACGGCGACGGTACTCCGGAAATAGCCATCCTGCCGTTTTACAAAATGGTACTGCTCGATGCCCGCACCGGGCAAGCCAAAGACAGCTGTACGTTTAACGACAACCGGAGCTACGGCTTTCACGGAGTTTATGACTTCGACCACGATGGCAAGTCGGAGTTTCTGGTAGAAGCCGACTTTTCCAAACACGTCGATGTGCTTGGCTTCCGCAATGGCAAACTGACCTTGCTTTGGAAACATGAGATTGAACCCGACATTGCTGATCCGCAGAGGATCATGCGCGTGGCGCCCGACCCGGCGCTGGATATAGACGGTGATGGTCAGGCAGAAGTATTTACGACACTTTACAACGACCTGGCGGACGGCCAATGGCATTTGACTTTTATGGACGCACTGACAGGCCGTACAAAAGTTGATTTCCCTGATGAGTATTTTGCTGCAGCGCTGGACCTGGATGGAGACGGAGTGAAAGAACTTCTGACGACGTCTACCCGTGGCGTTGGCCTATTGGCAAAAGTGCGTGTTCGCTCTCTGAAAGGAAGCGTTCCTAAAATTATCTGGGAGAAGGAAGGCGCAGGATGGCAGACCTGGAATCCTCCTATGCCTTCCCATGTAAAGAGCATGGCCACGATGGGACAGCAGACTGTCCTCAGTCAGGTCAGCAGCAAAGGCGCCTACGTTGTGCTTCGTGAATCCACATCGTCGAACCAACCCACCTTGTCTTTGGCACATTGGGAAGGATCGACATTCAAACCCGTTACAACAATCGCAGGAGAAAACTTAGAGGCGTTGGGTTTTGATTCTGCGGGACGACTGCTGGTTCGTTCACGTCATCAATTCGGCAAACCGTCTGCGCTGACCATTACAAAAGGCAAAGTGGTAAGACAAACTACAAAGCGTGTGGGATTTGAAGCAAGCCCGGCGCTCGTGGCCTGGCCGGATGCGGCGAAAGAACCCACCATCGTGGTTCAGGGAGCAGTTGAAGAGCAGGTTACATTCCAGCCACCGAAGACCGCCGGCGGGAAAGTCAATCTAAAACACATATCAGGGCGTGCTCAAGGCGCCTCGTGGCCAAGGTCATTTGGTGCGGAAATAGTTGATTTAGCGGGGGACGGACGTCGTCAACTTGTCGTAGCGGATGCCGGTCCATCCGGTTTAGCACGGATATCGGTGAAAGACCTGGACGGGCGCATTGTGTGGCAAACCGAGTTCCCGCGGATTGCAGGAGCACCGGCCCCGAACAATACGGGCGGTGTTCTTCTCTGGCAAGAGGGACACTTCACGGATCGTCGCCGGCAGGATTTACTGGTGACCACCATGCGTTCCAAAATGCACAGTGAGGAAACATTTCTCCTGTCGAGTCAGGATGGTCACGTAGTATGGCACCGGGATAAACAGATCAGCAAGCGCGCCGTGGGCGGCAATTCTTTCGCAGTAGCAGATTACGACGGCGATGGGCTCGATGACCTGGCTTCGCTTTGGCCCAGCATTCTCTACACACTTAAAGGAAGCACAGGGAAGGATATCCTTGCCATGGATGCGAAGTGGAAACAAGTTTATGCCAAGCAGGTTTACTTTGGTCATGCTGTGGCCGGAGACTTCCTGAACGAAGGCAAGCCCGCGCTGTATTTCAGCGGACAGTTGATGACGGGGGTGATCCGGCTGGACGGCACGCTGGTCTGGTTTGATGCATTGGACAAGAGCCCGGCCTACTTGCCGTCGTTTGGTGATTTTGACGGAGATGGCCGCGCCGATGCTGTCGGAGTCGGTTACGAAGATGGGGTGCGGTGTTATGATCTGGCCTCCGGCAAAGTGAAGTGGCAGATGCCGAATCCGGGTGGGGATTTTGAATCGTTCAAGATACACAACGATGCGGTGAAGGGGACTGCCAGCGCCGATCTTGATGGCGATGGACGCGACGAGGCGTTGGTTGTGATAGACAAGACGCTTTATTGCCTAGGCGCTCCCCATGAAGGCTCGGCCGGGGAACTTCGCTGGAAGGTGGAATTCCCGGCAGTGATCGGGCCCCCAAGTGTGGTTGCCCTGGACAAAGAGGGTCACGTTTCCATACTAGAGGTTGGCAGCGACGGATACGTTTATTGCCTAAAGTAAAAAGGAACAGTCGGGATAATTTGTTTTTATTTCACAACCCCACGTCAATGAAAGACCACAACTACATTCAGCGCATCTTTTTCATTTCAGGATGTCTGTTAATTATCCTTTCGTGCAAACCTAACGAAGGTCCTTACAACACGTGGTCCGTTTACCGGGGCGACGCAGCCAACACGGCCTATTCCGGGTTGGACCAGATCAATAAGGAAAATGTTAAACAACTTGAAGTTGCCTGGACTTATCATACCGGAGATGCGGAGCGGGGAAATCATTCGACCATTCAATGCAATCCCATTGTGACAAACGGCATGATGTATGTCACCTCCCCCAAGCTCAAGTTGATTGCACTAAATCCCGGGACGGGAAAGGAAATTTGGAAATTTGATCCGTTTGACGGAACACAATCTTCCGGAGTCAATCGCGGTGTGACCTATTGGGCATCAGGATCAGATAAACGGATTTATTTTTCCGCCGGCCATTTTCTCTATGCGCTCAATGCACGGGATGGAAGCCTTTCTTCTGACTTTGGTGCTCAGGGCAAAGTTGATTTAAGAGAAGGATTAGGACGCGATCCTGCCAAACTCAGTGTCGCAGCCTCTTCGCCCGGCATTATCTATAAAGACCTGTTGATTCAAGGCACGGCTTTGAGTGATTCATGGGATGCCCCGCCGGGTTTTATCAGGGCCTATGATGTAAAGACCGGTAAGATTGCCTGGACCTTTCATACGATTCCCCAACCCGGAGAGTTTGGTTATGATACGTGGTCGGAAAATGCTTACAAGGAAGTGGGGGGAACCAACAACTGGACGGGGATGAGCGTGGATGAAAAACGCGGGATTGTTTTTATTCCCACAGGCTCTCCTTCCTTTGATTTTTATGGTGGAAACCGAAAAGGAAAGAACCTCTTTGGGAATTGTCTGTTAGCCATCGATGCGGCTACAGGAAAACTGATCTGGCATTACCAGTTGGTGCATCATGATTTATGGGACTATGATTTGCCAGCGCCGCCTAATCTGGTGACGGTTACACACGATGGCAAAAAAGTGGATGCCGTTGCCCAGGTTACAAAAATGGGAATGGTATTTTTATTTGACCGTGAAACGGGCGAACCGTTGTTTCCGATTGAAGAGAGACCGGTTCCTGCCACCAACCTGTTAGGGGAAGAAGTCTGGTCAACGCAGCCTTTCCCGATGAAGCCTTTGCCTTTTGTGCGACAGCAATTCACGGAAGCCGAAATAACCGATATTTCACCTAAGTCCCATCAGTTCATACTGGATAAACTTAAAGGAGTAAGAATGGGGCCGATCTATACCCCTCATGGAACAGATGCTGCCATCGAATTTCCGGGTACCCGGGGTGGTGCAGAATGGGGCGGCGCAGCGGTTGACCCGAACCATGGCATTATGTATGTCAATGCCAATGAAATTCCCATGATCATGACGATGAAGCGGATCGATATTGCCGGGGAAGAGGAGTTTCTGGCTTCTGCCGGGTGAAGGATCTTTACCATGAACAATTGT
>DATHFS010000036.1:0-4270 GCA_035317975.1 Cyclobacteriaceae bacterium
CTCCCGTTTCCGTATAAACATCTACTTCGACGGTTGGATTTCCGCGGCTGTCCAGGATCTGACGGGCATGAATGCTTTCTATTAAACTCATTTTGTTTATTTATAAAGTGATGGTTCTGATTTATGCGTTAACAATGACGGATTGATCCTGCCTGATCATCTCCACAAACTGATCAAACAAGTATCGGGAGTCGTGTGGGCCGGGGGATGCCTCGGGATGGTATTGAACGGAGAAGGCCTTCTTGTTTTTGAGGCGGAAACCCATGATGGTGTTGTCGTTGAGGTGCAGGTGTGTTATTTCCGTATCCGGATTCTTTTCAATATCCTTTTCGCTCACCGCAAATCCATGGTTTTGCGAGGTGATCTCTCCCAACCCGGAAATCAAATTCTTCACGGGATGGTTCAGGCCGCGGTGTCCATGATGCATCTTGTAGGTAGAAATGCCGCAGGCGAGGGCCAGCAGTTGATGGCCAAGACAAATTCCAAACAAAGGCCTGTCGGCTGCCAGAATCTCTTTCACGGTCTTGATCGCATAATCCATGACGGAAGGATCCCCCGGGCCATTGGAAATAAAATAACCGTGTGGCCCAAAGGCCTCCATTTCCTGAAAGGGGGTCTTCGCCGGAAACACCTGAACATAACAACCCCGCGACGAAAGGTTTTTTAAGATGGAGGTCTTGATACCTACGTCCAGGGCCGCCACTTTGAAGGGAGCACCGGGTTCCCCGGCGAAATAAGGTTTTTTGGTACTGACCAGCGAGGCCAGCTCAAGGCCGTCCATGGAGGGAACCTTTTCCAATTCTTTCTTCAGCTTATCGGGCGAAAGGACAGAGGAGATGATGGCATTCATAGCGCCTTTGCTCCGGATATGACGGACCAGCATACGGGTGTCCACATCCGATATTCCTACGATGTTGTGCTTTTCAAGGTATTGCTGAAGGCTGTCTACGGCAGTCTTGCGGCTGAATTCATGTGAGAATTCGTTCACGACAAGGCCGCTGATCTTCGGGGCCCCTGACTCCTGTTCCTCTTTTACTGTTCCGTAGTTGCCGATATGCGCCGAGGTATTGACGATGATCTGGCCGTAATAAGAGGGGTCGGTATAAATCTCCTGGTAGCCGGTCATCCCGGTGTTAAAACAAATCTCACCGCCAGTGGTGCCTGATTTTCCGATAGCCTTGCCTTCCACAAGGAAGCCGTCGGCGAGAAGGAGGTATGCTTTATCGCTCATCCGCAGGATTGGGTTGGACAAAAATAACCAGGATTATAAGGATTTTCAGGATTGCCAGGATTTTTAATCAAATTCCGAAGGCGGCACCGATTGCGCCGGGATAAAGCTTGAATCCCGGCAAGCAAAAGGGATTGAACGTTCGTCCAATCCCTTTTCCTATTTCTTAGCATCTTCACTTATTTCTTCTTTTCTTTTTTGGCAGGTTTCTCCTTCTTAGGCTTTTCTTCCTTTTTTGCATCGACCTTGGCTTCTGATGTCTCTGCTACGATGGTTGCGTCTTCAGCGCCATCCGCTTTCTTGCCACTTTTGCGGCCCCGGCGTGTTTTCCCTTTCTTCGCCTCCTTGTTGGTCTTGTACAGGTCATTGAAATCCACCAGCTCCATCAAACACATTTCCGCACTGTCGCCGTGGCGGGTGTCTCCCAACTTGATAATGCGCGTATATCCGCCCGGACGTTCAGCGGTACGCCCAGCCACTTCGCCAAACAGGGCCATTACGGACTCCTTGTTTTGCAAGTATGACATGACCGTCCTTCGCGAATGGGTAGAATCCGTTTTTGCCTTCGTAATCAACGGCTCAACGTATTTCCTCAATGCCTTGGCTTTTGCCAGGGTGGTCGTGATCCTCTTCGCGAGGATCAGGGAACTTGCCATATTGGACAGCAATGCCTCGCGATGCGGTGCCGTGCGGCCCAGATGGTTAAATTTCTTACCGTGTCTCATTTATTTTGATTCAATCTTGCAATTTTCCAATCTTCCAATTTTTCAATCTTCTTCCAATTTATACTTCGAAAGATCCATGCCAAATGTCAGGTTCTTCTCAGCCACGAGCTGTTCCAATTCCGCCAGCGACTTTTTACCAAAGTTCCTGAACTTCATCATATCCGAGATCTCCAATTGTACCAGTTCGCCCAGCGTCTTCACGTCGGCCGCCTTCAAACAGTTGTAGGCGCGAACAGAAAGATCAAGGTCGTGCAACGGCGTCTTCAAAAGCTTGCGCATGTGAAGCATCTCCTCGTCCACCTGCTCCACTTCACTGTCCTTGCCGGTTTCGAGCTCGATCGACTTATCGGAGAACAAGCGGAAATGCTGTATTAAAATATGAGCGGCGCCTTCCAGGGCCTTCTCGGGATGAATGGATCCATCCGTCTCAATATCCACCAACAATTTCTCGTAATCGGTTTTTTGCTCAACGCGGGTGTTTTCCACGCTGTACTTCACGTTTTTCACCGGTGTGAAAATCGCGTCGATCGGAATGTATCCGAATACTTGCTCCGTGGGTTTGTTTTCCTCGGCCGGAAGGTATCCTCTTCCTTTTTCCACACTCAGTTCAATTTCAAAGTGGGCAGTCTCATCCAGATTACAAATGACGTGGTCCGGATTCAGAATCTCGAACGCATTGGTCACTTTCGCAATGTCGCCGGCTTTGAATTGTTTTTGTTTCTTGATGGTGACGGTTACTTTGCTGTCAAAGTTATCCGCAACCCTGCGAAAACGCACTTGCTTCAGGTTCAGGATAATTTCGGCAACATCTTCCACTACCCCCTCGATGGTGGAGAATTCGTGCAGCACCCCCGGGATCTTAATGCCGGTGATGGCATACCCTTCCAACGAAGACAACAGAATCCTCCTCAGCGCATTGCCGATCGTGACACCGTATCCTTTTTCCAGAGGTTTGAATGTGAAAAGACCATGGAAATCATCGGACTTCTCCATTACCACTTTCTCCGGCATTTGAAATGCTAATATTGACATAAGCAATTTTGATTTAAAGGTTAAGAAATTACTTGGAGTACAACTCGACGATCAACTGCTCATTGATGTTTTCCGGGATGTCCTCGCGGGGCGGCAAGGTGATGAACTTGCCTACCATTTCGTGACCGTCCCACTCCAACCAATTGTATTTTTTTGCCGACTGCGTCGACAAGCTATTTGTGATCGCTTCGAGCGATTTAGATTTTTCCCTTACTTCTACCAGGTCTCCCGGCTTGAGGGAGAACGAGGGGATGTTGACGACATCTCCGTTGACCAGGATGTGTTTGTGCGATACCAACTGGCGCGCTGCCCGGCGGGTCGGTGCTATGCCCAACCGGAACACGGCGTTGTCCAAGCGGGCCTCCAGCATTTGGAGAAGCACTTCACCGGTAACCCCTTTCTTACGGGTAGCTTTATCAAAAGTGTGGGCAAATTGACGTTCCAAAACGCCATAGATATACTTTGCCTTCTGCTTCTCCGCTAACTGGATCGCATATTCCGATTGTTTGCGTTTCTTGCCTTTACCATGCATACCAGGTGCATAGTTCTTCTTCTGTAATGCCTTGTTGTCTCCCATGATAGGCTCGTTGAACCTTCTGGAAATCCTAACTTTGGGGCCGGTGTATCTTGCCATGACTTCGCTGTAACGCTGTTATATTCTAAACTCTTCTTTTCTTCGGAGGACGGCAACCGTTGTGTGGCAGCGGGGTCATGTCCTTGATCGTCGTAATTTCAATACCGGCTGCCTGGATCGTGCGGATGGCCGACTCGCGGCCGGATCCCGGTCCTTTGACAAAGACCTCCACTTTGCGCAATCCGAGTTCAAATGCCTTGGAAGCACACTCCTGCGCTGCCGTCAATGCGGCATAGGGGGTATTCTTCTTAGACCCCTTAAATCCCATCTTACCTGCCGAGGCCCAGGAAATAACCTGACCCGTGTTATTCGTAATCGAGATAATGATGTTGTTGAAGGTAGCCTGGATATGAATCTGGCCTACCGCCTCCACATGCACGACGCGTTTTTTGCTTTTGTCCTTTTTCTTTTCAACCGGTGCTGCCATATTAATGTTGTTCTATTCGTTATCGATTACCCTTTCACTGCCTTCTTCTTGTTGGCTACCGTCTTACGCTTCCCTTTACGGGTACGCGCGTTATTTTTGGTGTGCTGGCCACGGACCGGCAGTCCCTTGCGGTGACGCAGGCCGCGATAGCATCCAATGTCCATCAGCCGTTTAATGCCGAGCTGTATTTCCGACTTGAGGGAACCTTCAATCCGGTGCTTCTC
>DATHFS010000037.1:0-5737 GCA_035317975.1 Cyclobacteriaceae bacterium
ATTACCGTTATTGTTGGGAAGTGTATTGTCATGGCGAATTACTACCGATACCGATACCGATCACCGATCACCGATCACCGATTACCGTTATTGTTGGGAAGTGTATTGTCATGGCGAATTACTACCGGTCACCGATCACCATTCCAGAGGGTTCAAATACCCACATAAACGAATGCCTCAGATTCTCCGCAATAATAATCCTTCCCTTCTTATCTGCGCAGATCACACTGCATTGTGCCGTATTTTCCGGCCAGCCCAGGCACGCTAATGAGCCGATCATGGGATCGTAACTCATGATCCAGGAATTATCTTCGTCGCGGCCGCCCAACATATATAATTTTCCATCATCGCCGTAAGCGAGCGATTTCAAATTCCAGTATTGAAAGGCTTTGCCCTTGTTGATCACCGTGGAGGTTGAGGGTTCAAACTTAAAGAGAAACCCGTCATTGATCGTCCCGCACCAGAACCCGCCATCGCGGGCACGGATGGCCGACGCAATTCCGTTTTCGTAGATAGGATCGGAATCCATCCCGGTTTGAGTGGGAATGACGGCGCCCGTAAAGACAGGTTTTTCTTCACCGTAACCAAGCCGGTAGATCCGGCCGCCCTCCAGGGAAGAATATGTGGATGAACCGCCTTTCATCAGTTCTTGTTTGGCCATTTCAATTTCGGTGCGGTAATACGTTGAAAAATACACCGTACCGGCATCGTCGATCATCAATACTTTAGGCACGCCCCTCCACGAGACCCTGCCCAGATCTTTCACCCTCCACGGTGTCATGACCTCTCCGAAATCTTTTATCGCTTTAGTTTTAAGATCAAAAGAAAACAAATGACCGGCCGGATAGGTTACGCCATAGATTTTTCCGCGAACCGAATCGATGGCTATGCAATTGATCCCCTGACCCCGTGCGACAATTCCAAGATCATCCATTTTCTTTGTTGCTGGATCGAATGAGAAGAGATGCCCGCCGTCATAGGATTTACTTTTGCCATCGAACACAGCATCGTCGGCGGAGGTACAGCCGATAAGGACATTTCCTTTTCCAGGGGAGATATCCGTAATGGCAGTTTGCCCAGGAAACCTGGAAGTCAAATTCAGCACGTGTTCTACTTTTTCTCCGTCCGTTCTGAAGAGGTGGCAGTGTTCCGCACCCCACGTGGCTTTTGTACTTCCATAAACCCAGCCATCTTTCAACAAGATCATGTCCGTGACCGCACTTTCGCCTCCCTGAATGGGACCCTTTGGGCCATTTGAAATCAATAGACGATTCAAGATCGCGTTGTGCGGAAGCCCGCCAAACCGCTGGGCTTCGGCAAGGGTACAGCTCGTGACAATGCCTAAAAGCACCATCAGGAAAACCGGCAGGCTGTTATTTTTCATTCTTTGAAAATTCTTTTTTTTGTGAATTCATCTTTCCCTACTGCTCGAGGTTCGCGGGCGGATTATATTTTACAAGGTAAGGACGGGTAACAACGTTTCCCTTTTTATCCTTTATAAGTTGATTATCCTTGTAGGAGTGACCATAACAACTGAAAAACACCGTATGGTTCTTATTCACCAATGACCCGAAGCATCCTTCGACACCTTCCGCCTGTGCTAACCAATAGAACTTCTTTTTCTTGAGATCCAACACCGTTATTATTTCCAGCGCGCTTTCCAATACTTTGCCGCCATGGTTCCCGGCCATAAAATAAAGGCGCCCCCATTCTTCATCAAGTGCAATGTTGGGGGTGTAATGCCCCTGGTCAGGCATTCCCAATACGTGTCCCAGGTCTTCTATTTTATTTGTCCTGGGATCCAAACTCCAGACGAAGCCATCGGTTGAAATGGCATAAATAATATTCTTTGAAGACACTACCGAAGAGCGGAAGTCCTTTAACTTTCCGGGGAGCGTTACATCCAGATCAACGAATTTTTCAGTATCAGGACTGAATTTAGTCAAGCCGCCTACGTCATTGGCAAAGTAGCAGAATCCCTCCTTGTCCATGATCATTTCCCTTACCCGGTCTTCGACCCTGCTCATGCGTGCTACGGATTCATACCGATGAAGCTCCATGGTGGTGAGGTTTACGCGGAAGAATTTTGCGCGGTCGACTGTTATGCCATTTAAAACATCCCGCTTTTCGTCGTAGTATAACGCAACTACTGCGCTGTTCGGAAACGGTATTCCAAAATAATCGACGTCGTTCGTCGCGGGGTTGTAACGGATCAAGGCACCCCCGGCATAACTTTTGGGATAGTAAGCGCGGGTGTATTCGTGGCTATAGGATAGGCCCATGTACCCGGCGAAATATACATTGCCTTTTGAATCGGAAATAATATTGGAATGGATCTTTCCATGTCCCGGACTTTCTGCATTGGAATAGAGCGCACTGGCCCTGTCCAGTTCCAACGCGACAACCGATTTATCCAGTTTGGGATCGTAATAGGATATCCCCGTATTTCCAAATCCCCATGGCCTTTCATAGGTTTCGGTCTTGTCAAATGGTCCTGTTATGGCATCCGCCCCCCAGTGGTCCCCTCCGCAAAACCAGACTTTTCCATCGGGTGTTTCCGTGATCTTGTTCCAGTTTGTATTCTGCATCGACTCTCCCTTCCAGACTAATCCTTCCGCCAGGTACATGCTCAAGCGGATCTTCTTAATCTTCCTGATATCGATCGACTGCCCGGAAAGGACAAAGGGAATTATGAACAGGCTCATCAAAATTGCCAGTCCCTTCTTTTTTATTGTCATGTGTAATCCAATTTAATGAATCAAATTTACGAGTCCGGGAGCGGATTCCTACTCGATATAGATTGCTTAGAAAATATCTTCGTGTCTTTGTGTCTTTGTGGCTAATTTCCACCGGACTCCTGCAGGATTTTCCGGTAAACCGTTCTTGCTTTTAGATATCGCTCTTTTATCGTTCCCCTTTCCGTTGTAAAGTAGGTACTCCAGACGCCTCCTGGTTCTGTTTGCTTTAGAATCGTATCGATCCACGCAATAAAAAATCGTGCATCGTCTGCACTCGCTCTGACCGGTTTTTTGTTGACCGTGATATATACCGGGGCAGTATGGGTTTGGTGCCCATGTTCATCCATTCGCCTGGCGCATATCCATCCACTTTTCGAAATGGGTAAGGTCGTCCCATTGAATAGCAAGGGTTTGCCCGGTTTTGCTGTACCGGCCTGGCTTGCCACTACCTTTCCGTTGCTCACCAGTTCTATTCTTCCGGTTAATTCTTTTATCGCCGTCCATTTTACATCGATCGTAACTGTTCCGTTATTTTTCAGGTGGATTTCATCCCCCGGCTCATCGCTACTATTTATTTTCATTTCTAAAAATTCCTCATGTCCATTCCGGGATACAACTGTCTTGCCGTTTTTTATTCCTTCGATCCATTTAGTGTAACTTAATTTATCTTTCACCTTTACGTAGGTTAATAACGTTCCAAGGGGTTCACTTTCGTTACAGGGATAATCTGTTCCTGCCGCCAGGCCAGGCCGGAAGCCGCAGTTCAATAATTTATAATAAGCATGTATTGCGGCTTCACTGTTATACGTCCCATTGTTTGATGAAACGCTTCCATAAACATCTTCCGATACAAAATCAATTGTGCCCAGGGCAACCTCCACCGGATAATCAATAGGAATACAGCAATTTAGCTTACGTTGAATCGAATCATTCAAATATTGAAAATGAGCAAATCCACTCACGGCATTCTGTTTTCTTGCCCACTCCAGAATTTTGTAGGGCGATTCCTCCCAGATCGGGTGTGCTTCCTTTAGCCCGAGCAATACGAGGTGACCGCCGAGTGCCTGGTGGCCAAAATTGGAATAGGTTGCATCCCAATGCCATTCCGTATCCCAATGGATGATACGGCCGGGTCGGGATTGTGGTGCATCTGTTCCGTTGACTTTCAGTAAATCCGTTTTGCTGTCTTTTACTTCGCCATTGCCCATATCTGCCAATACCGAGATAACGGCTAAATTATTCGGTTCCATCAGGGCAGTTAGATTATTCTCCGGTAACAGGGTTTCGTTGCCGCAATTGCGGTGCACATGAATATCACCCGCATACCAGTCCGGTGGTTCCGGGTTCAAAGAACGTTTCCCTGTAGCATTTTCATTTCCAACCCCGGTTAAGGTAAATATGCAATCGGCAGGAATGAGGGAATTGAACGATTTTCCGTTGACCTGTACATCAGCACCTCTGCGAACATTATCAATCTCGTTTGTGTAATACGTTTCAAAGTTGTTGATCCCGGGAAGGTGGGTGAGGGTTCCCTCTACGATAACAGGACGGTGTCGTTTGTTGATACCAACTATGCTTATCCTATTCGACACCGTATCATAAAATGCTAATACCGAGAGACTGTCGCCAGGATCGGAAACGGATAGGCGCCATGAACCGGGCAGAACGAATGTTGAGACGTGTTGGATGGCGTAAAAGTTTTTCCGGGGAAAGTATGTTTTTGTTTTGGGTTCATAGGCCAGCATGCCCCAATAGCTGAAGGGGGAGGGCGCATGGTGTTCATAGTAGCTATCATACCCTTCCCATGCCATGGCAGCTGTCGCGCCATTTCTCATCAGATCCAAAAGAAATCCTACACATTTTGCGGCGAAATCATAGTTGTATTCTCCCAGTATTCCGTCATCGCAGCCTTTGCACCAGGCATTCCATTCCGTTATCCAGTAATCGGATTTTGGATAAGCTGAATGCTTCAGCGCAGAATCAATGTTGGCATAGTAACCCGCATAACTGTGCAAACCAATATGCGCGATTTTTGACATGATGACCGGATCCTTCATTAATTCAGGGATATATCGTTTTATGCCATTCTCCATACTCGCAGGATCGGGCGCCACATACCTGACATCGCCCATATCCAATGCAGCCATTCGTTCCATTAACTTTTTAAGAATCCTTGCATACGGTTGTTCTTTTAACTCGGGCCCCTCCTTGCGCCAGTCGGATTCATTGGTGGGTGAAACCAACCCGAAGTGCAGGTGTTTTACATTTTTAGCGTAATAAAAAAAGGAAACAATCATTTCAACATATTCATCCTCATTGGATGGAGTTACTGTCGCTTTCCCCATCCATTCGGGAACAGGTCCCATAAAATTGATCATCAGGTTATCCGTTATCCCGTGCTGATTGAGATAGTGAATCAATTCCCAGGCTTTCTGAAACTTGGGTGTTTCATACAGCTTGTTATAGTAATCCCAGTTGAATGTAAAGGGATCATTATTGTCGTTTATGTCCTCCCATTTCTCTACCGTTTCAACGATGACCCGCCAAATCGTGGCATGCATGGAATCGAGCAACAAGTCCAGGGCTGGCTGCAGCTCGTTACCATTCCAACTTCGTGTGTTGGCATTAATTCCAATTCCGTCTATTTGTTGAAATCGCTTTGATCCGTCAATTTGCAGGGAAACGTTTTCTTTTGTATTAATCGCCTGTGAAATGCCGTCACTGTTTGTAATGATGGCAGACAACACCACGGCGGCAAAGCGTGTGTACGAAGTCATTTTTTTCATTTCAATAGTTTTGAATTACGGGCAGGTAGAATTTCAATCAATTTGTTTCATATCAGAGGTTTTTAAGCTTTTCCAACACTGGTTCGGGCGCCCAGGGAGAGGGGATGTTCAAATCAGAAAACAGTACTTGTGCGCAGTTATAACCGGGTAGCCCAGTAATGTTTCCGCCGGGATGAGACGAAGAACCACAAAGGTAAAGGCCTTTGATATGAC
>DATHFS010000038.1:0-2219 GCA_035317975.1 Cyclobacteriaceae bacterium
CTCAGAATCTCAAAGTGGAGTATAACGCGACCAAATTGTTTGCAGGGGTATACAAACTTTCTTTAAGGGACGCCATGGGTTGTGAGAGAGAGTATAGTTTAACCATCGAAGTAAACACGGATGTTTTCATTCCCAATATATTTACGCCGAATAACGATGGTATAAATGATGTATTCTTTATCCGGAATCTGCCGGCAGAAGCGAATATCGTTATCACCAACCGCTGGGGTTCGGAGGTTTACCGGAGCAGCAATTATGCAAATGATTGGACGGGAGGCAACGCTCAGGACGGTATCTTCTATTATCGCCTCCAGGCCGGGGGACATACTTTCACCGGGTGGTTGGAAATTCAACGGGGTCTTGGCCAACCCTGATCAAGGCAGCTCAGTACAGTGAATTTTGCCACGAAGGCACAAAGACACGAAGAAAATTTAAGAAATGGCAAGAACAAAAAATTAGAAGACTTAGTGTCTTCGTGTCTTTGTGGCGAAGTTGAGTGGGGATCAACTTAAGCGTTCTTTGCGATTTCCGTGAGGAATTTTAATGTATCTGCCTTGTCGGCGTAATCCGTTACGTCCGGAAACTGGGCCTGGCCAAGCGCTTCACTCCCTGTGAACCACCGTTGTGCAGAGACAATACACTGGATTTTGTCCTGATGACTTTCTATTTTTTTTTGCAAGTCCGCCACGTTGCTGTAATACTCAAAATACAAGACTGAAACAGGGGAGACGAAAGTCGACTCATTCTTCAAGAGGATAAATCCGTTATCGAAAAAGGGACTTCGATTGACCAGTAAAATGGATTTTTGATAGTCATAATTGTTTGTATACTTATGATGATGCAGTACAGTACTAAACTTTTCCCATGCCTGAAAGAGCCTTGTGAAATCATACCCTTCGGGTACGTATACCTTCGATACATTGCGGCAACCCAGCCCAAAGTAGCTGAATACATCCGTACCCAATGCGGTGAGGTCGCCTGTAGATTCTTCTCCCGAAACAATGGCACAGGAAGACCTGTTTCTGCGGATGATCCTGGGGATGGTTCGAAAATAATATTCGAAATACCGCGCTGTGTTGTCGCTCCCCGTGGCAATGACTGCGTCGATGTTATCCAGGCGCTCTGCAAACTGTGCAAGGTCATGGAACCCGGGTTCAATCCTAATGAGAAGTTGGAATAAATAGGGTATCAGGAAAGAGTCCTGTGAACTTAGTTTCGCTTTCAGGCGGTTACCTGAAATCAATACGCACAGAAAATCATGGAATCCAACCAACGGAATGTTGCCCGCCATAACCACCCCAATCGTTTTGGGTTGCTGACGTTCGAGTGTGTAGGAGGACGTCCAGCCGTGAAGGACCGGCTCGCCAAGGAACCGGGTTATTCCGTTTAGCGCCATGGCCACACTATCAGCGGTGAACCAGGGGTTTTTCCCGGTCGCCTTCTGTTGTATTACTTCTAATTCATCCTGCGGCAACCCTGCAATCATGTCGCCCAACCTGCCAAAAGCCTTTATCCGTTCTGCTAACACCATATCTGTTCAAACTTTTCGGTAGTGGTCACTGTTTTGAAGGTTGATTTAAGTGATGTATTTTTGAGGAGTTTCCCGCAGATCTCGCAGATTTACGCTGATTAGTCTGAGGGATGTGAATTTGATTTAAAATTATCAGTATAATCCGAGAATATAGTATATGGCGATAATGATTACAGAAGAGTGTATCAACTGCGGGGCATGTGAGCCCGAGTGTCCGAATACAGCTATTTATGAGGGTGGCAGGGAGTGGAATTGGGCAGGAGGCACGACCCTTACGGAAGTCGTATTGGAAGACGGCTCTAAAGTAGATGCCAAGGTCGTTCAGCCGCCGGTTTCCAATGAGTTTTATTATATCGTTTCGGGAAAGTGTACCGAATGCACGGGTTTTCATGAAGAACCTCAATGTGCCGCTGTTTGTCCTGTGGATTGCTGCGTGCCCGATCCGGATTTTGTAGAGACGAAAGAGGCGCTTACCGCGAAGAAGGCATATTTGCACAATGAACAACTTCTTGATCGGTAATCGGTAATCGGTGATCGGTGATCTGGTAATCGGTAGATTCTACCTTTGCAATTTAGACCGACTGCCCGTCGTAATTTCGGGTCAAGTATCGTCTCCCGGAGGGGACGATACGTTCCCCGTCCAAGGGCTCCCGCATCGTCCTCTTTGAGAGACGATGCTGGACCGAAC
>DATHFS010000039.1:0-3275 GCA_035317975.1 Cyclobacteriaceae bacterium
ATTTTCATTGTTGTAGGACTCCTTTGCCTCGCGCGAAACACGGAGTGAGCCAAGCAAACCAAATAGAAAGAAAAGCGGAATTAAAGCAAGTGAAATAAAAACAATTTTTCTTATCGGAATAGCTTTCAGATAAATCAAATAAATAAATAAGCTGGATGCAAGATTAAAGAAAAACATGGCACGACTATAAATAAGGATAGCGGCCAGCAAATTAATGATGTATAGAAGGAATATCGTTTTCGATTTGTTCGAAAGGTAATGTTGAAAAAGATAAACTGTATAAAACGAGCTAAACGTAACATCAAAAACATGGAGTGACGGGATACCGAAAAGTCTATAATTATAGGGTTGGTTCAAGATAATCTTTATCAAAGGAATACCCCCTTCATAGAAAAAGTCCAGCGTCCATAGCAGGTAGATAAAGAGCGTTATAATAACGTGTACGCCCTTGCTCGCCGCTACTGATTTGAATAGTATGCTCCCGCTATCGAGGATACGTTTACCAATAATGAAATGAACAATGAACGTAATAAAAAGAAATGCAAGCAGCGCAAGGCTGAGCCTGGGGTACAATTCTGACCACCCAAGTGAGTATACGAGAACAGCAACAATAAAAGAAAATAGGTAGCAGAAAAAGGGATTGATCATGGTCTAATAGCGTAAAAATATTGGCGAAAAAGTGATTCCGAAATAGGAATGATCAATCGGGTGCCCACGACTTAAATAAGATAAAAATAAAATCCATGGAGCGATACTGAAATCCCAATCGAATGGCTCGCGCTCCCCCGAGAAAGAAATGAAGGATCGATTGGCGGGTGTACGCGGTTAATTGTTTGCTTCCCAGGCAATACTGGTTGAATCTCTGTTTTGCCCTGCTCTCGTCCATTTTACTGATGGAAGATAATTGATGCTGACCCTGAAGCTCGAGCACATTTAGACGATACTTGTCTTTTTTCAGTTTGTTCATAAATGCAAAATCACTGAAATCCAAAGGGATGGCCTCATCATAACCGCCCACGGACTCAAAAACATTCCGATCAATCAAGAGACCGCTGTTGACCGCAAAATAGCGAAGCAAGGAATAGACTCCCGGTTCAACCCGGCGGGAAGGTACTCCCTTGGTCAGCCAATACCGAAAGGGTGAAATAATAAAGGAGCCCGACGACAGGATAGGCGCTCTTATTAAAGAGAGAGGTTCTTCTACTGTGTTGTGGAAATAAGCCGCGAGCCATCCCGTCGGAAAGGAGGTATCCTGATCGAGCAAAAGCAACCACTTTTTCGCTTTCCCCCGGGCCACGGCACAACCCTCGTTGTAAGCCTTGCTTACTCCGGGATTGTCCGGATTGTGTTTGTATTCCATTCTTATAAATGGAGAGGGGGGGAAATGCTGAGGCTTCGGAGAATTGTCATAGACAAACACATGTATTGTTGCCTCTACCCTAGCCGCTTCCCGTACGAGCGAACTCCACGTCGCCGACTTTTCCGGCACACAACGGTAGATCACCAGGATCAGAAGCGTTTCCTCCAGAAAGTCTTTGGTGGTTTTGGTCACAGCAGTTTTAGTTTCAAAGTGGAGTCCATGTTTTAGTTCAGCACACACGCATAGTTGGGAAAGGGCAAAATTACGTTTTTGCGAAATACAATACTTTTTTCTGAAAAGAAAGCGGACTCAATCAACTGCTTTCACAGTTGGCCAAATATTCTTTTAATCCCTGCGCCTACCTTGCGCCTCCGCGCCTCCGCGGTGAAAACTGAATTGAATTTTCAGATAATCAGTATATTGACCCTCGGTTTAATGGACTATTGCTAATGGAAAATCGCATTTCAAATTTTAATGATTATCAGGAGACCTATCGCAAAAGCCTTCAGGACCCGGAGGGTTTTTGGGCGGGCATTGCTGAAGAGTTTACCTGGAAGAAGAAATGGAACAAGGTAATGGAATGGGATTTTCATAAGCCGGAAGTCAAATGGTTTATCGGCGGGAAACTGAACATCACGGAAAACTGTATCGACCGGCATCTACCCAAACGGGCCAATCAAACTGCTATCATCTGGGAACCTAATGATCCTAAGGACAAGGCGCTTCACATTACCTACAAGGAATTGCTTGATCGGGTTTCGATGGTGGGAAACATGTTGAAAGCCCAGGGTATCAAAAAAGGCGATCGCGTTTGTATCTACCTCCCCATGATTCCCGAATTGGCGTACGCCGTGCTGGCTTGCGCCCGGATCGGGGCTGTGCATTCGGTGGTTTTTGCGGGATTTTCAGCGGGTTCGTTAACGGACAGGATCAATGATTCGGGTTGCAAATTAGTCCTGACGGCCGACGGCGCTTTCCGGGGCGATAAAAAAATTGAATTAAAAAGCATTGTCGATGAGGCATTGAAAAATTGCCCTTCCGTAGAAAAAATGATTGTCTACGAAAAAATAAAATCCAGCCCGCCGATGAAATCCGGTCGTGATCTTTGGTGGCACGATGAGATAAAAAAAGCGAGCCCGGTCTGCCCCGCCGAAGAAATGGATTCAGAAGACCTGCTCTTCATCCTGTATACGTCCGGGTCGACCGGCAAACCCAAAGGAATGGTGCATACCTGCGGAGGATATATGGTGTTCGTCCAGTACACATTCAAAACTGCATTTCAGTACCGCGATGGGCAAATTTACTGGTGTACGGCTGACGTTGGCTGGATCACGGGTCACTCCTATATTCTCTATGCTCCACTTTCGTCCGGGGCCACTACCGTGATGTTCGAAGGCATACCGTCCTATCCCGACATGGGTAGATTCTGGCAGGTAATCGAGAAGCACCGCGTCAACATTTTCTACACCGCCCCCACGGCGATCAGATCACTACAGAAAGCGCCCCTTTCTTTTGTTCAAAAATACGACCTCTCCTCGCTCGAGGTCCTGGGGACGGTGGGGGAGCCCATCAATGAAGAGGCCTGGCATTGGTACGATGAAAATATAGGCAAAGGAAAATGCCCTATTATCGACACCTGGTGGCAGACTGAAACCGGTGGATTCATGATCTCTCCCATTGCCCATGTTACCAAATTAAGACCCGCCCACGCTACATTCCCTTTGCCGGGAATTCAACCTGCCCTCATGGATGAAAAGGGGAATGAACTTTCAGGGAACGGAGTGGAAGGCAGGCTGACTATTAAATTCCCGTGGCCTGCCATGGCGCGGACGATCTACGGGAATCATCAGCGGTTCAAGGAAACGTATTTCTCGACCTTCCCTGGAAAGTATTTTACAGGAGATGGATGCAAACG
>DATHFS010000040.1:0-3013 GCA_035317975.1 Cyclobacteriaceae bacterium
AAACGCAAGGATGGCGCCATATAATATTCCAATTACTCCGAATAACATTGCCCACGGAGCAATTTCATCAGCCGCACCAGGAAACACGGGAACTATAAATCGAATCAAGCCATAGGCCCCTGTCTTAAGCAACAGTCCGGCCAAAATCAAACTACCCGCTGTAGGCGCTTCGGTGTGGGCATCGGGCAGCCAGGTGTGAAACGGGACCACCGGTAACTTAACGATAAAGGCTGCCAGAAATCCCAGCATGAGCCAGCGTTCGACCTCCGGAGTAAATTCGGTGCCGAGCAATTGAAAGTAGTCAAAGGTATAGACCCCCGTCAGGGTGCCATGAATAAAATAAACACCGAGGATGGCCAATAACATAAGCAGTCCGCTGGCCTGCGTGAAAATGAAAAACTTATAAGCTGCATACTGCCGGTTTTCATGCCCCCAAATGCCAATGAGAAAATACATGGGTATGAGCATGACTTCCCAGAAGAAATAAAACAGGAACAAGTCCATTGTCAGAAAGACGCCGGTGATGCCGGCCAACACCCAAAGTAAATTGAAGTGAAAGAATCCGACCCGATATTGTATTTCCTTCCACGAGGTGAGCACCGACAGGATACCAAGGAAAAAAGTCAGGAGCAACATCAACAAGCTCAATCCATCCAGGGCCAAATGAAAACCGATGCCGAACCGGGGAATCCACGGCAAGTCGATGGACTGAAGCCAGGACGAATTGGAAAGACTGACCGTATCGTCGTTTAACCAAATAAATAAAACGATTCCGAAGTCAATCAGCGTCGCGGTTAGTGAAATCCAGCGCGTCAGAAAGGGATTCCATTTTTCCGCTACCCAGGCGAGAAGGCCACCTGCCATGAGAACGATGATCAATACCAGTAGTATCATAATAATAAACCAAATGTTAAAATGAGAATAGCCCCAATGACAATGCCCATCACATACCACCGCATCAGACCACTTTGTGTGTACGCAAAGACGCGATGGAAGAAGCCAGCCAACGAAACCATTCCCACATACACTTTATCAATCACATCGTTTTTATTGATCGTGGCGAGATAAACAAAAGGCTTTACGAAGACTGCATCGTAAAGCGCGTCGAAACCCCAGCCTGAAAACCAAAGTTGATGCAAATCAGAAACAGCCACCTTGAGCTGGCCGGGGAGTTCGGGCCTCTTCAAATAAAAATACCAGGCAACATAAACTCCTCCCAGGGAAATGACGGCCGCGACGGCTTGCATGATCCACTCTGCGTGTTCCGCACCCGGGCGCACCTCCACTGCCGGCAATACAGGTCTCAGAAAATCAGAAAACAATTCAACATGCCCGAGGGTATGGGGCAATTCAATGAAACCGCCAACAAGAGACAGAACAGCCAGGATCACCAACGGTATGGTGATCGATTTTCCGGCAGGATGGCCTACGTGCGTTTTGGCTTCTCCGAAAAAAGTAATAAAGACCATCCGGAACGTGTAGACGGAAGTGATAAAAGCGCCTATTAAAGCAGCCAAAAAGAAGTAAACATTTCCTTTTTCACCTGCCCAGGCCAGCCATAAGATCTGGTCCTTGGAGTAAAATCCTGCCGTTACAAATGGCAATGCCGCAAGTGATGCCGCCCCGATCAGGAAAGTCCAATAGATGACGGGAATCTTGTTCTTCAGCCCGCCCATTTTGAACATATCGTGTTCATGATGAAGGACCATGATGACTGCCCCGGCAGCAAGGAAGAGCAATGCCTTGAAAAAGGCATGGATCATAAAATGAAAAATGGCGGCCGACCAGGCCCCGACTCCCAGGGCAAGGAACATGTATCCAATCTGGCTGATCGTCGAATAGGCGAGTACGCGTTTCAGATCAAACTGTGTGAGGGCGCTAAACCCGGCAAGCAGCAACGTCAACGCGCCAATGACACCAACTCCCGTTTGGGCGAGCGGCGCTAATTCAAAAATGACGTGCGTTCTGGCTATTAAGTACACTCCGGCCGTCACCATCGTCGCAGCATGAATCAACGCACTGACCGGTGACGGTCCCGCCATCGCATCGGGGAGCCAGGTCTGTAACGGGAGTTGAGCCGATTTGCCGACGGCTCCCCCCAGAAGCAGAAATGCGACGAGGACAGCTGTTCCGGATCCGATCGTCCACACTTGGGGCGCCTGGGATAAAATATCCTGGATGTTTAGCGTCCCAAAAATCCGGTAGAGCATAAACAAGCCGATCGCCATGGCCGTATCTCCCACCCGCGTAACAATAAATGCTTTACGGGCGGCGTACCCATTTTTTTCTTCGGTGTACCAAAACCCGATCAGCAGGTAGCTGCATAATCCCACACCTTCCCACCCCAGGTACAATAGCATCAGGTTATCAGCTAATACAAGGATGAGCATGGAACAAACAAACAAATTGAGGTAGGCGAAAAAACGGGAGAACCCATCGTCCTCCGCCATAAACTCAGTAGAGTAGACATGGATCAGGAAACCCACAAAGGTGATCACAAACAGGAATACCAGGGACAGCGCATCCAGATGAAAAGCAAAGTCGATGGTAAAGCCGGATACGCTTATCCAGGTCCAGGCTACTTGTCTGTAAAAATTCAGATCCGTTGATCCGGAAAGAAAATCGAGGCCGACCACTATCGTCACAATAGCAGCCACCCCCACACTCCCCGCCCCGACAATGGACACCCACAACCGCGACAATCTCCCGCCCGTAAGGACCAGGATGAGAGCCCCCACGAAGGGCAAGGCAGGTATGAGCCAAAGTAATTCTTTCATGTCTCTTATTTAGTACTTATTCCCTGGTAGTTGGTCCGCAGTCTTGATAGTACTCCAACTCAAAACCAGTGACTAGCGACCAAACCAAATATCTTAACTCTAGTTAATTTTTTATCCTAATTCTGCAAATTCTCAAATTCTATAATTCTGATCACCCTTTCATCTTATTGGCCGCATCCCCATCCACCGTTTTAAGCTGATGGTATATCTGTAAAATCAAAGCAAGTCCCACCGAT
>DATHFS010000041.1:0-6863 GCA_035317975.1 Cyclobacteriaceae bacterium
CGTTACCCGGCGTACTTGTTTTAGCAGATCTGAAGAAGTAGGATAAGGGCTATCCTTGAAAGCCCAGGCTTTGTTATATCTACGGAAAGCCGCATTAAGGGAGTCCTCTCCAATATAGTCTTGCAAAGCAAAAAATACTAAAGACGCTTTATTGTAAGCAATGTAATCCTGGCCTTCGACAAGCTGCAAGGGTTGTTCCTTCTTTCGCTCCGATGCGCGGCCGAGCAGATAGCGATCCAATTCATGTTTAAGGTAGCGTTCGATCGTCTCCGTAGGAAAAGCATGCTTCATGACCATCAGGGCGGAATACTGCGACATGCCTTCTGACAGCATGGCATTTCCCTTGACGCCGGCATCCATTACCTGATGACCCCACCACTGATGGGCTACCTCATGGGCAGTTATATAATAGGCCATGTCCAGGTCCTTCTCCGGATGGGTGATCCTGAGAATGAATCCAAGACCCTCTGAAAAAGGGATCGTGTTGGCAAACGACTGTGCGAAGGTTGAATATCGCGGGAATTCCAGAATGCGCAGTTGATGATGCTGATACGGGCTGAAATTGCCGGAACAATATCCAAGTGCGTCTTTCATACCTTCCATCATACGGCCTAGATTATATTCATGCCCGGGGTGGTAATAAATCTCCAGGTTCACCTTCTTCCAGGTATCACGTCGTATTGAATAACGGGCTGAAACAATCGAATAAAAATTGGATATGGGAGCCTCCGTTTTATAATGAAAATATCTACGACTACGTTCCCGCCACTCCTTCTGTAAATAGCCGGGCGCAATGGCGATCTGATCTTGCTCCGTGCTCACTACGATTTCGAACCGTATGCGATCCGCGCCTTTTCCGAATAAATTCACGGCCAGCCCACGAGGGTCTTCTCGTGGCAGCATGCGCTCTTTTTCCATCAAGCCGTTCTTTTTACGCAGGCCGTCATCGCCGAGTTCATAATTGCGATTATACCCAAGCCCGGGGAAATACGAATTGTTGAAAAATGTACCGTTGTAAACTACTTTCGTATTGGAATTGCTGTTTACAAAGCCCCTGGTCAGAAAAGAGATTTTGAAATTCATCTTTACGCTATCGCCGGGGAGGAGCGGGCTGGCCAACTGATAAATAAAATAACGAAATTCCTCATTTGCTTCCGTTCGTTTTATCACATGATCGAATTTGATATAATCGACCTGTATCTGATCTTCCTCATTGCATTGAACATGAATGTCTTGAATAGACTGGCTTTTTTTGTTTTTTAGATAGTAAAATCCTTCCGCTATAAACTCGCGCCGGGAGGGGAATAAATCAACCTTTATGTTGGCCTCCGTAATTTTTGGTTGCGCGATAAATTCATATTTTTTGAACGTTTTTTCATACCGTGCCCGCTTTTCCTCCAGGTCCCTGGTTTTTTGAAATTTATTCAGGACACTCGTATTGTAGAAGATATAAAACCCGGAAAGTAGAAACACCACCAATGCCGCTAAAGCAAAAGTGATCATCGAATTGGTGAGACGTAGTTTGCCGGCCTTCCATCGCATCTTCAGGACCGAGTCTGCGCCCCGGGCGGAAAGGACGATGGCGATGCAAAATAGTATCGATGAAAAAGCAAACCAATAAAGCTTAAACCAGGCAAATGGAGTTACAAAATGACCATACAAATTCATTTCAGAAAAAGTCTCCAAACTACCGCTTGCAAATTGCCACAAGCCATGCTCAAGACCGAGTTGGTTAAAAAGAGCAGTCATTATATAAAAGACAACACAAAGGGTGAACCCGAGAAATTTATTATTTACCAACACCTGAATAAAAATAGAGAGCACGGTATATAAAACCAGGAAGGCCAGTGTACTGGTAAATAGGGTGCCAAAGTAAACCGGAAGATCAAACTCAAAATACCCGTTAGCAGTTTGAATAATCACTCCACAAACGATCAAAACCAGGAGCAACACACTATAAACCAGGAACAGCCCGATGAACTTGGACAGCAGCCCTATACCAGCCGGCATCGGCATGGCATCTAAAATCAGATTGAAGTTTATGGTTCGCTCCTTCCAGACCAACTCACCGGAGTAGAAAATGGCAATGATCAGAAAAAAAAGATTAAATGAATTTAAAAGTGTCAGAATGGCATTCGTGGTGGGGTAAGAACCTGTTCCATAAAGCGAATTCATATTGGCGGCATTGAAGAAAAGCAACAACATACCGCTGCCGACTATGGCCAGGAAGGGAATTTCCATCACCACGACACGGAAATAAAAAAATGACATCCGGATGAGTTGCAGTAAGTAGGTCGATGTGTTGAATACGCGCTTGATAAAAGGCATGATCAGGGTGCCTGGCATCGGCTCCGGTGCCGAAGAAGTTGCTCGCTTTTTACCGGTCGGTGATTTACGTGCTGCGTTGAAGGAAAACCCAAAGTAGGTGATCACCAAAGCGAGTACACCAATACCAACCCAAAGGATACGGTTATAAAGCATCAACCCGTCGAGCGGTACAAGTCGGGTGTTCTGTTCGGCGGGGGTCCAATAGCGTGTTACGTACTGAAATGTCTGGACGCCAAAAGGATCAATGGTCGCTGCCAACTCCCGCAAGTCAAGGTCAAGGAGCAAATTATTGCCGATTTGATATAAAACGATAAGCAGAATGCCTTGTGTATAAATAACGATGGAATTCCGCCCAAGTGCTCCACTCATGAAAAAGAGAGCGCCCATGGCAAAGATATTGGTGACCGTGAACAGGAAGAAAGGCTGGAGGTAATGCCATGCATTAAAAGGGAGCATCTCTTTATCGATCCAGGAAACTTCCCACGGAATGAATTTCGCGAGGGCAAAGCCACTCATCAGTCCCATCCAGATCGCGCAATTGATCAGGACAAGGATAAGGACTGACCCGCAGAACCGGCCGAGCAGGTAATCTGTTTTTTTGATGGGTGTACTGAACAAAATGGATTCGGTATTGTGATCAAAGTCACGAACGATGGAAACACCCATTACAGCAGAGGTGATCATGGTGAACACAAAGGACAATACGATCGTCCAAACCGTGATGAGGTAGGGTGCATTGGCCATGATTTGTCCTACCGCTGCCCGGATAGGGCTGGCGATGCCTAGAAAACTCAGGAGAAAAATAATTCCAAAATAAACATAGGTAACCGGTCTGCGTTTCCGGTACCGAAATTCAAAAAGAAAAAACTCTTTGAACATGATCTTTATTTTCGACCATTTAAATCCACGCCCTCCTGTTTAGCCGCATTTGCGATTTGGGCAAAGTAAACGTCCTCCAGCCCCACGGGGATCATCTCAAAGGAACTATCGGGTCGTGTGTCACTGAGTACATGTATCTCGGGTGTACCCGCCAAAAGTCGTTCGGAAACAAGTGTAAAGTTCTTACGGTACTCTTCCAATTCGGATTTTTGGATTCGCTTCGTCCAAACTCGTCCTTCCAGTTCTGCGATAGCGTCGCCCGGGCGTCCTTTGTACAGCATCTGCCCGTTATTGATGATGGCCATGTTGGTGCAAAGCTCCTTTACGTCATCAACAATGTGAGTGGAAAGGATCACAATAGTGTTTTCCCCGATTTCGGATAGGAGGTTGAGAAAGCGATTCCGTTCCGCGGGGTCAAGCCCGGCCGTGGGTTCGTCTACGATGATCAACCGGGGGTCGGCCAGCAGCGCCTGTGCAATTCCAAACCGTTGTTTCATTCCCCCGGAATAACTTCCAAGATTCTTATTGCGGACTTGCCAAAGGTTAGTTTTCTGAAGCAATGAATCTACCCGGCTCTTTCTCTGCCCCTTATCTGTTATTCCTTTTAATACGGCCAAATGACTCAGCATTGTTTCCGCATCCACTTTTGGATAAACCCCAAACTCCTGCGGCAGGTATCCCAGAATTTTTCTGACTTCCTCCTTCTGTGTGAGTACATCAATATCACCGAAGGTAATTGTTCCGCTGTCGGCCTCCTGCAGCGTAGCCAGGGTGCGCATGAGGGTTGACTTGCCGGCACCGTTGGGACCCAATAACCCAAACATACCCTGGTAGATCGTAAGGGTAACGTCCTTTAATGCCTGCACTCCGTTGGAGTAGGTCTTATTCAGATTCTCAATAACTAACTCCATATCGAATTTCAACGATGGTATCGCCTGCCCATACTATTAAAGTTTAGGAATCGAAAAATAAAAAGTAGCTCCTATGTTTAGTTCCCCTTCCGCCCACACCCGCCCCCGGTGTTTTTCAATAATTCTTTTGACAAAAGCCAGGCCGACACCTGTTCCTTCAAATTCCTCTGCCTTGTGAAGCCGCTGAAATACGCCGAAAAGTTTATCATAATAAGCCATATTAAAACCAACGCCATTGTCTTTAACAAAATAGACGATTTCTTTGGGATCCTCGTAAGACCCAATTTCAATACAAACCGCTTCTTTTTTCTGAGTATACTTCAGGGCGTTAGACAAAAGGTTGACCCAGACCTGGCGAATCATGTTGATGTCAGCTGCTCCGGAAAGCAATTCAGTCTTGTCTATTTTGATATTCCTTTGACCTTCCTGCTGCATTAGTTCATCCAGGATGAGTGTTACGAACTCATCCATGTCGATTTGTGATTTCCCGATTTCCCTCCTGCTTGTTCTTGAAAAATCAAGGAGATCGTCAATCAAGCGCCCCATTCGTTTCGCATTTTTTATGACTATGCCGATAACCCGCTGGCCCTCTTCATCAAGCTTGTCATAGTAATCATCTCTCAGGATTTGTGCATAGCCGCCTATCGAGCGGAGGGGAGCTCTAAGATCATGCGAAACGGAGTAGCTAAAGGCTTCCAATTCCCGGTTGGTTTGCCTCACTTCCTCCTCTGCTTTTTTCCGCTCTGTATTGTCAAATACGGTGCAGCGGCTGCTGATCAGATTTCCTGAACTGTCCAAAATGGCTACCGCATTGAGAATGGTCGGAACCGATGTATTGTTTTTGAGTACCATTTCGGCCTCTACGTTGTTAACGGAGCCCTTTTTAAGGTATTCGTGAAGCCCTTCTTTGAGGAATGAACCCTCGTTCATTTTCAAAATTTCTGTAAAATGAAATTTTCCAACGAGTTCTTCTTTGGTGTATCCCAGCCATCGGAGAAGGGTCGCATTAATGTTTTCAAATGCCCCGACGTTATCGACAGAGAAATACCCGCACGGAGCATTTTCGTAGAGATCACGAGCCCTATCGGATGCTCGTTTTAGCTTTTGTTCGGCAACCGCCCTCGCCTTCAGACTGGCATTTACGGCGTACGTCAAAATAACCAGGATGGCGAACATGGCAATCAACAAGCCGACGAAAGCATAGGCAAAGCGGTAGAACTGTTTTCCAACGCTTGCGGATCGCTCTTGAATCAAACCATTTTCTTCCTTCTGGATTTCGTCAATGATGCTTTGAGCCGCCGCCATAATCTTTGCACCATGAAATGTCATTACTAAAGCCTTTGCGCTTTCAAAACTTTTTCTTCTGATCTCAATTATGGTGTCCGAAAATGCTATTCTTCGTTCGGCAACTTTTCGAAGTTGCGTGACCCTGTCGCTTTGTTTAGGATTATCCGCGACTAAGGAATCCAACTCACCGATGTAATTCCGCACAGCCCTCACCGCACCGGGATATGGTTTTAGAAATGTTGAATCGCCTGTTAGCGCATATCGAAGTTGGTCTGTTTGTACTTCCATCAAAAATGACCGAACCTGTTCCGTATGGAATAGTACTTGCCTTGCATGTGCACCCCAGCGCCCTATTTCGATAACATTTCTGATGTATGTAAAAGAAAGCAACCCGAGGAAAAAGATTATTAAAATGGAGATTGCAAACCCCACCAATATCTTAGCATTGATATAGAACTTCATAATTGTAGGAGAGATACGGAACCGATCCCCCTAACCCTGAAAAGAACTGGATTGAAGCCAAAGGACCATGATCTGGATTCTACGAATGTAGCAATTATTTCGACGATCAGGAGTCATTTGGAAGGAAAACATACATGTTGAACCAGGTCACCAGTGAGCCATAGTACCCTCTATGACTTGTCGTTGATTCAACGACGTAGATATTTCCACCCTTTGAATTATCTTGCCATGCCATGAACAAAATGCCTGTCATCGAAATCAAGAACGTCAGCAAATCTTTTAAGGAGATCGAGGCTGTCAAAAATCTGACCCTTACCATTTACGAGGGCGAATACGTGGCATTGCTCGGTCCGAATGGCGCCGGCAAGACGACGCTGATTGAAATGATTGAAGGGCTCCAGAAACCTGACGCGGGAACCATCCGGATACTGGGCATGAACTGGAAAGAACATGAGCAAAAGCTCCATCAGAAGATCGGCCTGTCGCTGCAAGAGACAAAATTCATTGATAAGATCACCACGAAGGAGACATTCGATCTCTTTGGGAGCTTTTACGGATTACGCCCCGCACGGACAGAAGAAATACTCGAGCTTGTTAATCTTACCGAAAAAAGAAAAGCCTATACCAACCAGCTGTCGGGGGGACAACGGCAGCGCCTGGCTATTGGGATCGCATTGCTCAACAACCCAAAAGTACTTTTGCTGGATGAACCTACTACGGGACTTGATCCGGGGGCACGCAGAGAGGTGTGGAAAATTCTGGAGAAACTTCAAAGGGATTTCAAAACAACAATGATCCTCACGACTCACTATATGGAAGAGGCCGAAGTTCTTTGCGAGCGGATCCTCATCATGGACAAGGGTGAGTTTATCGCTGCCGGAACATTACCGGAATTAAATGCCCGGCACGGAGAGGGTGATCTTATCGAAGTCACGTTTGATCGGAATTTTGACATCGGTGCCTCCGATCTTCCGGGCGTCAAACGTCTGAACTGGG
>DATHFS010000042.1:0-2515 GCA_035317975.1 Cyclobacteriaceae bacterium
CCTGCTCCGGAAGAATGCCATCCAAACTGCGGTTCGTGAACAGAAAAAGATCGAGCGCCATGTAGTTGGCGAACCTGGAAAATCAAGAAAAGGACGGGTGACCATTACGGGTCAAGTGATTGACTCAAAGACCCGGCAGCCTCTGCCGCGCACGAATATTCAGGTTAGCGATACCCCATCCGGCACTACTACGGACGAAGCAGGTAAATACATGCTGTCGCTTGCCTCTGGCCCCCATGTGCTGAATTTTAGTTTTGTTGATTATGAGGATAAAGTTATTGACCTCATGGCCTACACGGACGGTGAAATCAATCTTGAAATGGAAGAAGCTCCCATCCTGCTCGAGGAGGTCGTTATCCAGGATCGCGCCGCACGGGAACTGACTACTAGCAGAATCGGGCTTACACAATTGACCATGCGCGAAGTAAAACGCGCGCCTGCATTGCTGGGAGAGGCAGACCTGATCAAGCAAGTTCAGACATTGCCGGGAGTAACAACGGTGGGAGAAGCAGCCACCGGCTTCAATGTACGCGGTGGCAGTGTGGATCAGAACCTGATCCTCTATGACGGGATGCCCGTATTCAACAGTTCGCACGTATTTGGTTTTCTATCGGCATTCAACCCCGAAGCCATTCGGGATGTCTCGTTTTACCGGGGAGGAATTCCGGCCGAATACGGGGGACGTGTCGCTTCTGTCCTCGACATCAAGTCAAAGGACGGCGACTTTAAGAAATGGAATGGAAATGCAGGAATCGGAATGATCACCAGCAACCTGATGATCAATGGTCCTATTATCAAAGAAAAAACATCCATCGCAGCATCCTTCAGGTCGACCTATTCCAATTGGCTTATCCACTCCATCCGCACCGACTATGCCGACCTGAGTAAAAGTTCGGTCAATTTTTATGACGGCACCTTGAAGCTTACCCATCTCTTCAGCGACCGCACGAAGCTTTCCTTTACCGGCTACTCCAGCAAAGACGCTTTTCGGCTGATGGGTGATTCCACCTATCGATGGGATAACCTCCAGGGCTCGGCAAGACTTGACCATCAATTCTCCGCCAAGTTAGGTTCTGAATTTGTAGCCGGAATGAGTTCGTACGGCTACAGCGTAGTCAACGGTGATTATCGGACGGCATCGAAACTTTCTTACCGGATCACTTCGTCTGTTATAAAAGCGGGGTTCAACTACCAGGAGGGCAATCATAAAATTAATTTCGGATGGCAGATCGTTCATTATGGATTTGACCCGGGCACCCTCAAGCCGGACTCACCGGGGTCAAATGCGCGGCTCATTTCCATGGACAAGCAGTATTCGATCGAGAATGCTTTCTATGTGGCGGATGCTTTGTCATTCAATGAAAAACTATTTGTGGAAGCAGGGATCAGGCTCCCTACGTTTGTTTCCTTTGGCCCGGGGTCGGTAAATGTTTACAAGGATGGAGCGCCGCTCGAAACATCGAACGTAACGGACACCCTGCGCTTCAGGCGAGGTCAGGCCATCAAAACGTATTTCGGCCTGGAACCCAGGTTATCCTTTCGCTGGATGACAGGTCCAACCTCGTCTGTCAAGCTGGGCTATAACCGCGTATATCAATTCCTTCAACTGGTGACCAATACGACTGCGGTCACTCCGGTTGACATCTGGCAGCCCAGCGGATATTATTTCAAACCCCAGCGTGCCGACCAGGTTTCCCTTGGCTATTTTAAGGATTACCGCGACAAGAAATATGGCGCCTCCGCGGAAGTGTTTTATAAGACTATGCAGAACATCCTTGATTTTAAAGACGGCGCCCAACTGATCTTAAACAAACACCTCGAAACTGATTTGCTCCAGGGGAAAGGACTATCATACGGTGCTGAAATCTCCGTTTCTAAAAACACAGGTCGTATAACAGGGTCGTTGAACTACACGTATTCCCGCTCGTTCCGGTTAATTGCGGGCCCCACTTCAACGGAGTCTGTCAACGGAGGAAAACGGTATCCGGCAAATTTCGATCAACCCAACATTGTAAACCTTTCATGGAAGTATAACTTGTCCCGCAGGCATTTCTTTACCGGGGGTTTCACCTACCATACCGGGCGACCGGTGACCATTCCGCTTTCCGCTTTTTCCTCGGAACACAATACCGTTGCGTATTTTTCCGGACGCAATCAATACCGGATACCGGACTATCATCGCCTGGACCTCGCTCTGGTAATTGAAGGCAATCACAAGCGCAAAAAACTGGGTGATGGAACGTGGGTCATTTCTATTTACAATGTCTACGGCCGCAAAAACCCGTATACCGTTTTCTTCAAAAGCTCAGGAAACGGTGTCCCCAAACCTTACCGGTTGTCCATCATAGGGACGATATTGCCATCGATCAGTTATAACGTCAAATTCTGAAATGAACGCCAGCATGGTTTCCCGCAGATTGCGCTTTGGTTTCCCGCAGATCACGCAGATTTGCGCAGAATCGCGGAAGGTGTTTCAAGCAGACGCGTCCGACGAAGCCCAGCGAAGTCGGATCGT
>DATHFS010000043.1:0-2290 GCA_035317975.1 Cyclobacteriaceae bacterium
TTTGATCGTTTCGAACCATCCATAACAAAAACATTATCCAGGGGGAAATTGACTTTCCGGGCGAACCCTTCGATTGCACTTTTGAGTTCACCATCCGGCAAGGGCGTCAGCTTGTTAAACAAGGGAAGGATCAACGAGGTGTAAAACATATTTACCAGCAAAATGAAGACGGCCGCCAGGATTCCAAACCAAATCCAGAACGGGGGACCGATTTGTTGGATCAGGTATAGGAGAACGGACAGCATCAGTCCACCGACGAGTCCACCCAGTGCATACCCTTTGAGTTTGTCGATGATGAATGTTTTCACCGTGGTCTTGTTAAATTCATACTTCTCTTCCAGGACGAAGGTCGAATACCATTGAAAGGGAAGGGAGAAAATATCGGAAACGATCAAAATGATAGCAAAAAAGGCCAGGGCCAACGCAATGTTGTTCGTGATGGATGCCCTGAGCAGGCTATCAAGCCAGCCGAATCCGCCCAGCAGGAGCATTGAAATAGAAATCAAAATGTGGTAGGCAGACGAAAGAAAGCCCAACTTCGTCCGATCGCGATGGTAATCCAGCGACCTGTTATATTTATCGCGATCATAAAACAAGGCGATATCGTCCGGAATATCCTTTCTCCGGGCTTTCAGGTTGAGGTATTCGAGGAACTGGTCGAAGCCGTAACTGACGATGGTAATAAGGAGGATGAGGGTCAAAAGTGATTGGGGAGTCATGGTTCCAGGTTCTGGGTTCTTAGTTCTTTGGACTTAGCGAATTTTTGCGCTGGCTTAAGGTATCGGTTATTGGTCATTATTCGATAGTTACTGGTGATTGTTGATTGGTGATTGTTTATTGTTTATTGTTTATTGGTAGTGCAGTGCAACTGTTACAGGACTCTTAAAGCTAATGCGGTTACTTCTTATTGACTGCAAACTATTGCCTACTGTGCCTTGCCTACTGCCCCTTGCCTACTGCCCCTTGCCTACTGCCTACTCATCTCAAGTGTCAATTGATTAGATTGCAAAGATATTCCTTTAGCGGTTTCTTATGCAATTCTCAATAAACACCCCCGCCCTTTTATTTCCCGCCATTACACTGCTGATGTTGGCCTATACCAACCGGTTTTTGGCGTTGGCGACGTTGATCCGCAACCTGCACTCCAAATACAAACAGGAGCCGGAAGATCATGAAATCATCCGTGAACAAATCAGAAATCTCAAAAGGCGCCTTGAACTGGTCAAACAAATGCAGGCGAGCGGAATTTTCAGTTTCTTTCTCTGCGTCCTCTGCATGTCGCTCGTCTACCTCGAATACCCGATGGCCGCGTTTGGTATGTTTGGATTAAGCCTTGGTTTTCTTTTACTCTCTCTTGCACTTTCCCTAAATGAAATCTACATCAGCACGCGGGCATTGGAAATTGAGTTGAAGGATATGTTGGAGGATAAGTAGGGTGCCAGGTGCGAAATTTTTCCCGCAGATCTCGCGGATTAACGCAGATTAAATGGTTTTAAAAATCTGCGAGATCAATTATTTCTAATGTGACAGCCACCTACGTGATCTGCGAAATCCGCCTTCGCTAAGCCTACCGCGGATAGGTGCTAGTTGCTGGTGGTGGGTGGTTTGGAGTAGTAGGACGAACCGGCAACCGGGAACAGTTCCTCTGCGTGATCTGCGAGATCTGCGGGAAACCTTCCGAAGCTATCGCACCAGTTGGTCCAATGCTGTCTCTGCCAATTCAAAATGAAACCTTCCCATCGCCTCGACAAACATTCGTTTGATCTGATCGTTGGCCAGATTTCCAAGGCTGCCTTCGTGGGTGTGGTGCAGCTCTTTGGATGGCGTAAATTTTCCTTGTTCGATATCACTCCCGATTTTCTGGTAGGCATCGCGGAACGGAATGCCGGAAAGGACCAGCTTATTAACTTCCTCCACACTGTAGAGGAATTTATACTTCTCATCATGAAGAATCCGATCGCTGACCCGGATACGGGAGAGCATGAATACAGCCATACGAAGACAATCTTTTAACGTGCTAAACGCGGGGAACAACTTCTCTTTTAGAAGTTGCAGGTCGCGATGATACCCTGACGGTAAATTGGTTATCAACATGGTAATTTCATTGGGCAGGGCCTGAAGGGCATTGCATTTGCCGCGAATCAATTCAAATACGTCCGGGTTTTTCTTGTGCGGCATAATGCTCGAACCCGTTGTGACCTCGTCCGGGAAACTGATAAAGCTGAAGTTCTGATTCAGGAAAAGGCAAACATCCATCGAAAGCTTCGCCATGGTAGCCGCTACATTGCTC
>DATHFS010000044.1:0-4080 GCA_035317975.1 Cyclobacteriaceae bacterium
CGGAACAAAACGGCGGCCCCAGCGTTGCCCCAAAGAACCCACCGATAAACGGTCTGAGATCAAACCGCCCAGGGGAATGGAAACAATGGACAACATCCAAGGAAGACTGCTCATCCAGGCACCGCTGAGTAATCCAAAATGACGCTCTTGTACGAGGTAAAGGTAAAACCAGGATACGAAGATATAACCGACGTAGCCCTGCAGGGTATAGCTCAAGGTGAGAAGCACAAAACTTGATGTTCGCAGATTGCCAATGACACCGGGAGCAGGCACATTATTTTTCTGTACCGCTGCAGGAGGGCTTGCGGCAGGTGGTTCAGGCAAACGCAACCAAATCAATGCAACCATCAGGGCCGGGAGAGCAGAGATCAGGATGCCGGCGCGCCATCCCCAATGAACCATCACGTTGGAAACAAGGGGAGGAGCGAGGGCAGATCCCAAGCCGATGGAAGCGATGACTATGCCGTTGGCCCTGCCCTGAAAGCGAGGCAAGACCCAGCGTGATACACCTTGCCCGGCGGCAGTATAGGTTGGCGCTTCAGCGATGCCGAGGAAGAATCGGCAAACCAGGAAAATGGTTACTGTGGCGGATATTGTAGCAGTTTGAAGCAGTCCCCTTCCAACTGCTGCTTGTATCACTGTGGTGGCGACCCAGAAACCGGATGCCCACATCAGGACTTTGCGTGCGCCAATGCGGTCGGCCAACATGCCGGCCGGAATCTGGAACAAAGCATACCCAAGTAAAAAAGCGCTGAAAATGCGGCCCATTTCTACTTGCGTCAGGTGGAACTCCTCCATCAGCAAGACGCCGGCCGTGGAAACATTGACCCGGCAGATGTAACTCGCCGTGGCCGTGGCACAGAGCATGGCCACGATGGACCAGGGAAGGCGTTGGGAATTCATCGCAGGCGTTTGTACAATAACAATTCCGATTCGCCTTCTATCACATAGTCTTTGAATTCTCCTACCGGATGATATCCCAGGCGCTTGTAAAAAGCATGTGCTTTCTTATTGAAGGAAGAAACACAAAGAAAAATGTGCTTCGAGTTGTCCCTGAAATGATTTTCTGCAAAGGTAATCATGCCTTCGCCAACACCCCGGCTGCGGTATGCCTCGGCTACAACGACCGTCTTTATATAAGGAGAGCTGGCGAGGCCGCTTGGGTGGAGAATAATCGCGCCGCATGGCTGGCCACCAACGTGAGCGATATAGATCATGTACCCGGGATCCGAACAGACCGCAAGGCATTGCTCAAGGGAAGTCTTGAGCGTGATCCATGGCTCCGATGCGGCGATCAGATGGGCAGTCCAATTGCGTTCATCGATGGTTGCGTTTTGGATATCCAATGGTTCGATGCGTCTCATATGGTTTTACTTCAGGCGGATCAGATTCATCGGACAAGTTTACACACAAAACGAGAAGAATATAGACAATCATTAGAAACGAACGGTCGTATGGCTTTTAAAAAAAGCTACTGAAACGTTTGCGGAATCGTGTGCGTTTTCAATATATTTAACGGTTATTAAAAGGTTTAAACGGAGTATTGAAGGAGGTGCAGTTGCCTCTGATGTAAGATCTGAATCAACCGACAGGAATTAAAACCCTAACACCTAAACAATTAACCCCCAATTAATCTATGATGAAAGTTTACAAAAGTAGCAGGAGAACATTGTTGTTTCTCCTCTGTTTGATTTCATCTTTTGCGGTGTTTGCCCAGGACAAGGTGGTCTCTGGCACTGTTAAAGATGAAACTGGTTCTCCAATCCCCGGAGTAAGTGTGCTGGTCAAAGGTACCACTACCGGTACCCTGACGGATGCCAATGGGCAATTCAGGATTAGCACAAAGGACACGGATGTCCTGTCGTTCACTTTTGTTGGTTATTCTGCTTCGGAAATTTCCGTGGGTAGTCAGACCAACATCGAAGTGTCTCTGAAACCCGATGTTACAAACCTGGAGGAAGTGGTTGTAACGGGGTACAGTGTTGATAAGCGCAGGGAACTAACGGGCGCCGTTTCCTCTGTCAAGGCAAAAGATCTTGTATTTGCTCCCACGGGTAACGTAGAGCAAATGTTGCAAGGTCGTGTTCCTGGCGTAACGGTCATCACGAACGGACAACCGGGTACAACCAGCCAGGTGCGGGTACGTGGTTTTGGTGCTTTTGGTGGCAACCAGCCTCTTTATATTGTGGATGGTGTGCCTACCGCCGACATCAGTTTTCTGAATCCGGATGACATAGAAACAACAACGGTGTTAAAAGATGCTGCATCTGCTTCTATTTACGGAGCAAGAGCTGCTTCCGGTGTAATTGTGTACACGACAAAAAGAGGTAAAAGAAATCAGAAATTGAATGTTACCTATGATGGCATGTATGGGTTTACTAGCCCGGGTAAGGGAATAGACATGATGAATCCAACCGATTTTGCAGATTGGACATTCAATGCGATCAAGAATACAGCCGTACAAAATGGCGCCGATCCGGTAGCGGCCCTTGCCACCTTCAATCACCCTCAGTTTGGCAAAGGCCCGACTCCCGTGATTCCGGATTACCTTAGTGTAGGCGGGACTCCGGGAATTACAGGCACGGTTGACCTTGATGCAGAAAAATTGAAGTATAATGTTGATCCCAGGAAGGGTTCCATTTACCAGGTTATTGCAGCCAACAAAGGTGGAACGGATTGGTTCAAGGAGATTACACGCAATGCTCCTGTTTACAGGCAAACCCTTGGTTTTAGCGGCGGTGGTGAAAGTCACCGGTTTTATATCGGATTAAGCGCTCAGGATCAGAAGGGTATTCTTTTGAATAATAGCCTTAAGCGATATGCCATTAGGGTAAACAGTGAATTTGATATTTTGAAGAACCTAAGAGTTGGTGAAAATATCCAGGTAACCTACCGGCAAGCCCTTGGTCTTTCAGGAAGCAGCGGGGGTCAAGGTATTGCTGCGGATGAGAATGATATTTTATCGGCCTTCCGCATGCCTTCAATCATACCCGTTCATGATGTGTTCGGTGGTTATGCTGGCACAGCTGCCAAAGGGTTCAACAATCCAAGAAATCCTGTCGCCAGCAGGGAAGGCCAGGCAAATGACAGAGCCTTTTCAGGCGGTGTATATGGCAACATCTATGCAGAATTGGATCCTATTCCGGGATTAACCTTGCGGACCAGTATTGGTGGAAATTATCAGGATGTCTTTGGCCGGAATTATTCACGGTGGCAGTATGAAAACTCGGAGAATAATTCAGCGTTTGGATTTTCTCAATTTCAATCTTATTCGTTGGCATGGACCGTTACCAATACCGCGAACTACAAATTGAAGTTTGGCGAGCACAACATTGATTTGCTGGCAGGTCAGGAAGCGTTGAACACGGGTGCGGGCTGGAACTCCAGCCAGAACGGAATTAATCCGTTCTCCTGGGACCCGAACTACATCAACATTACGAATTTAGCAAGCACGAACCCGCCATTTAGTTCCCAATCAAAAGGCGTTAATTTCAGCTCTTATTTTGGCAACGTTAAATATTCTTTCAAAGAGAAATACATTCTAGGCCTGGTTATTCGCCGGGATGGGTCTTCCCGTTTCAGTAAAAATCAACGCTATGGTGTATTCCCCGCCGCTTCCGCTGCCTGGAGAATTTCCTCTGAACCCTTTATGCAAAGCGTATCTTTTGTCAATGACTTGAAAATCCGCGGAGGGTATGGAGCGATGGGTAACTCAAACAATGTTGACCCTCTCAATCAGTACAGCCTTTATGGTGGATCGGTTGGCAATTCTTCCTACGATATTACCGGGGCCAATTCCAAGGCCACTACGGGATTCTACCGTACGCGCATTGGAAACGATGAGGCAAAATGGGAAACCAGTATTACAAAAAATGTTGGTATCGACGGACTGTTCTTTGGCGGGAAACTCGACGTCATTGTTGACTTCTGGCAAAAAGACACGAAAGATCTGCTGTACCAACTTCCGATTACGTCAACAGCGGGCCCCAACACGAATGCGCCGTTTGTTAATATTGCCAGAATGTTAAACAAGGGGATCGACCTTGCCATCACCACCAAGGGCAATTTCACGGGCGACTT
>DATHFS010000045.1:0-2780 GCA_035317975.1 Cyclobacteriaceae bacterium
ACAATCTCCCTCAGATCCCTATCTCCCGCAGGTGGGAGATTCGCGGGAAAAGAAAAGGAGGAACTGTAACGGTGAATGAAATTTAATCGAATCCTGAAAATCCTGATTATCTTTGTCGGCGGTTCATTGTTATGGCGTTAAATCCCAAAGTACACGAAGAGGTCAAAAAAATTTTCACGGCATACTTAGAAAAGAAAGAGCTGCGGAAAACCCCTGAGCGCTATGCGATCCTGGAAGAGATCTATTCGTTCGAAGGGCATTTTGATGTGGAGTCGCTCTACATCAACATGAAAAATAAGAACTACCGCGTGAGCCGGGCTACGGTGTACAACACACTGGACCTATTGGTGGAATGCGACCTGGTGAGTAAACATCAATTTGGAAAGAACCTGGCGCAGTATGAAAAGTCTTATGGGTACAAACAACACGATCATTTGATTTGTACCGAATGCCATACGGTCGTTGAGTTTTGTGACCCCCGGATCCAGAATATTCAAACTACGGTAGAGGAATTGTTGCAGTTTAATGTGATGCATCATTCCTTAATATTGTATGCGGCTTGCACGAAGAAAAACTGTGAAAATAGAAAGACATGACGTTTGCACAAGAAATACGATCCAATGCATTAATCCTGAGGATATCCGGTGATCTGATCGGAGAAGACAACGGTGCCTTGTTGGTAGGCGCCGTGAACGATGCGGTGAGCCATAAGGTCCTTTCCTGCATTGTGGATATTTCCGGGCTACGCTATATCAATAGTAGCGGCATCGGCGTGCTCATTACCATTTTGACAAAATTCAGAAACAAAGGCGGAGAGGTTTACCTGATGAAGCCTTCTGAAAGTGTGAAGAAGCTGCTGGTGATTACCAAGCTGAACGCCATTTTTCAGGTTATTCAATCCGAGCAGGAAGTTATTCAATCCAAATAGAAGTTTCCGGCCTCTCGCGGGGGGCAGCGTGGACGCAAAAAATCTCAATGAGTAAAGTCGATGTGTTATTAGGTCTTCAATGGGGCGATGAAGGCAAGGGAAAGATTGTCGATGTGCTGGCGCCCAAGTACGATGTCGTGGCACGTTTTCAGGGAGGACCCAATGCAGGGCATACGTTGGAGTTTGACGGGATCAAGCATGTATTGCACCAGATTCCATCGGGAATTTTTCGTGAAAAGACACGGAATGTCATTGGAAACGGAGTCGTTCTTGATCCGATTGTTTTTAAGGCCGAGATCGAAAAACTGGAGAAATACAAGCTCGACGTTAAGGCCAATTTGTTCATTTCAAAGAAAGCCACGTTGATCATTCCCAGCCATCGTTTGCTGGATCAGGCTTATGAAAAAGCAAAAGGGGCGGATAAGATTGGTTCAACGCTGAAGGGGATCGGGCCTTCCTACCAGGATAAAGTGGGAAGGCAGGGGCTACGGGTAGGAGACATTCTCTCACCCCAGTTCAGGGACAGACTGAAAAAACTGGTCGATCAACACCTCGAGATCCTCAGGAATCATGATTTGATTTATCGTTGGTCCGAACTGGAAGCGGAGTTTTTGGTTGCGGTTGATTTTCTTAAACAATTCAAACTGATTGATAGTGAATATTTCCTAAACCAGGAATTGATCGCCGGTTCCACGATCCTGGCCGAAGGAGCGCAGGGCTCTTTATTAGACATCGATTTTGGTAGTTACCCTTTTGTAACCAGTTCGAGTACCGTGACGGCCGGGGCGTGCACCGGATTGGGGATTGCGCCGCGTCACATTGGCGAGGTTTTTGGAATATTCAAGGCCTACAGTACCCGCGTCGGAAGCGGTCCTTTTCCTACCGAATTGTTGGATGAGGAAGGGGAGAAAATGAGAAAGCATGGGAATGAATTCGGCTCCACGACGGGCCGCCCACGGCGCTGTGGCTGGATTGATTTGCCTTCGTTGAAATATTCGATCATGATCAATGGCGTGACGCAGCTGTTGATGATGAAGGCAGATGTGCTTAGTGTTTTTCCGGTAATCAAAATGTGCACAAAATATCTTTTGAAGGATGGCACTGTCACAGAATTTCTTCCGTACGAACTCGTTAATGAAAAAATTACACCTGTTTATTCGGAAATGAAGGGTTGGAGTATGCCCCTTTCCGGAATTAATGAACAGAATATTCCTGTTGAGCTTTCGCAGTATATCTCCTTTCTGGAGAAAGAGTTAAGGGTTCCGATTACGCTGGTTTCTACCGGCCCGGACAGGACACAAACAATTTACCGGAGCTAAAAGCCGCGAAATTTTTCCATACGGGCTTGCTTTGTCGCCTCTTGGCGGATACCTTTGCACTCCCAATTAAAGGAAGCTGCTTAAATCGTACGGATTGAGGCATTGATTGGCGAGGGTTAGAGAATAAGCTGACTACTAGATTAAACCTGATAACCGAAGGCTAACAGGCCTGAGGGATAAGAAAGAGGAAGGTTTAAGAACGTTCTTTGAATAGATGGTAATTGATAGCGGACCCGTTGTAGCTCGATAGAGGGTTACAGCGAGTCGATTCTTAGAAGAGTGGTTCAGCTGCGAAGTTGGACCAAAAAAAGAGGAAGCGATGAGACCGAGGAAAATGACATAGACTGCCATAGGGAAGCTGAAAGGCGGAGCTAGGGAGCAGTTGGAGAGAAGGGGAATGCGGAAGCAGGAACTGGAACTTTAAGACTATACTATGGAGAGTTTGATCCTGGCTCAGGATGAACGCTAGCGGCAGGCCTAATACATGCAAGCCGAACGGTAAGTTTGATAGCAATATTGAACCTAGAGTGGCA
>DATHFS010000046.1:0-4461 GCA_035317975.1 Cyclobacteriaceae bacterium
CTTGCGTAATCCTAGCCAATTTGTTCCGCTATTTTGAACGAATGATGGCTACAAAAATCCGGGTCGACCTCGTTAAGAATATCCGTATGGAAATCTTCAGAAAAGTGTCCCTGCTTCACATCGGGTATTTTAACTCCGAGCGTAAAGGTGATCTTATCTCCCGATTCACAAACGATGTGAATGAAGTCGAGAATGCGGTGATGAACAGCCTGAAAGCGGTTTTGAAAGAACCCATCACCGTCGTTGTCTACTTTATTATTCTTTTCACGATTTCCTATAAGCTTACCTTGTTTACCTTGTTGGTCCTTCCGTTGACCGGCGGGGTCCTGGCTGAAATTATTAAACGATTGAAAGCACAGGCGACGCAAAGTCAGGAATCCCTGGGACGCATTGTCAATATCCTCGATGAAACGTTTACCGGGATGCGTGTGGTGAAGGCATTTAACGCCCGGAATTTTGTTATAAAAAAGATTGAAGACGAAAGTGCCTACTATCGGAAAGTGAACAAGTCGTTGTCGTACAAGAATGAACTCGCTTCCCCCGTGTCAGAAATTCTGGGTGTACTGATTATCGCCGGTATTATCTTCTTTGGTGGAAATCTGGTATTGGGTAAAAACTCGTCCCTCGACCCCGCTGCCTTCCTGGGATTTCTGGCCATATTCGCGATGATCATTCAGCCCGCCAAAAATTTTTCCAATGGCATTACTTCCCTGCAAAAAGGGACTGCCTCAGCCGACCGGATTTTTGCCATCATTGATACCGAATCGCAGATTAAAAATAAACCCAATGCCATCCTGCTTAAAGGATTTGAAAGCAGTATTGAATTCAGGAATGTCAGTTTTGCCTATGAAAAAGAATTGGTACTGAAGAATATCAACCTCACCGTGGAAAAAGGCAAGACCATTGCTTTAGTAGGCCCCTCGGGCGGCGGAAAGTCCACCCTGGCCGATTTGGTGCCCCGTTTTTATGACCCTAGCGACGGTGATGTGTGCCTCGATGGCATCTCGCTGCGGGATTACGAGATCGAATCCCTTCGCCAGCAAATGGGCGTCGTGACGCAGGAGTCCATTCTTTTCAATGATACGATTTTCAACAACATTGCATTCGGGATGCCCAATGTAAGCGAAGAGGCGGTGATTCACGCCGCCACGATTGCCAACGCCCATAACTTTATTATGGAGACGGAGAAGGGCTATCAGACACTGATTGGGGAACGCGGCTCCAAACTTTCCGGCGGACAGCGCCAACGGTTAAGCATCGCCCGGGCTGTTCTCAAAAATCCTCCCATTTTGATTTTAGATGAGGCGACCTCGGCGCTGGATTCGGAATCGGAAAAATTGGTTCAAGAGGCCCTGTTCAATCTCATGAAAAACCGGACTTCGATCGTTATTGCCCACCGGCTGAGCACCATCCAGCATGCCGATGAGATTATCGTGATCCGCCATGGCGCGATCATTGAGCGGGGGACGCATGCAGAGCTTAATAAGAGTAACGGGCTTTATAAGAGGTTAAGTGAAATTCAGAGTAGTGCGGGGAATCGGTAATCGGTGATCGGTAATCAGGAACCGGTGATCGGTGATCGGTAATCGGTGATCGGTGGTTTGTACTTATCTTATACTGTTTATCCCCAACTTTCTCATAGTGCTCTTCGTTTCGCTTGAGGACTTCTTTTACCTCCATTTCGAAAATCAACACTCAGAGTAACCAACTAACACCATTCAAAAAAACTACCGATCACCGATCACCGATTACCTTCTTGCACTTGATTTTGGTTTATAATGCCAAACCTGGATCAACTCCCTACCAAGGCCGAATCCACCGATCACCGACTACTGGCTATCCTTCTTAATCGCCTCCGAATTCACAGCCAAGGTATCGATCTTAATAAAGGAATGGAAAACGTACGTGATGCCCAGTCCGAGAAGACTTCCGACTCCTACGGCAAGGACCCGGCTCAAGGCAGCATCCCAGAGATGGCTACCCTCTACATGAAGAAGGATAATGATCATCGCCGCCAGCGTGGAGCGGGCTCCCGTGTTCAAGCCCAGGCGATCACAGGCAAACAAGGATAGCACCGCGCCGGCTGCTATATTCCATGGTGCCGGCACACCCGCGAGCAAAATCAGAACCCCAATCAATGCGCCAACCGTATTGGCCTTGATCCTGGTGAGCGATAGGTCCAACGCATCCTTCCCCTCAGGAGATAAAACCAGTACAACCGAAATGAGGCTCCAGGGATAGTCGATCCAACCGCCAATGAAATAAGAAATCAGATAACACAGCAAAATTCCGGCGACACATTTCCCGGTGTAGACGAGTAAGCTTTTATATCGTAGGGACATTATAGTTTCAGATTTCAAGTTCCAGACCAGTGACCAGCAACCAGTAAACCAGTAACCAGCAACCTGTACCCTGTAACCAGTCCTAGTTTTGATGGAAGGCCTGCGAGACAAACTCCAATACATTTGGTAATGAAGCCCTCCAGTACACCCAGGAATGTGAGCCATCGCGGATACGAAATTCATGGGGAATTTCTTTTTTGCGCATGGCAATGTGAACCAGGCTGTTTCCTTCGAAGAGGAAATCATCATCGCCGCAATCGATAAACCATCGCACTGCCTTTTTCTTGTCGTCGGGCATGGCATTGACCAGAGCAAGAGCGCTGTGCCGGTTGTAATAGGCGGTGAGTTTGTCTTCGGACACTTCTACACTATCGCGTTTCAACTGGGTCCTGGCGTCCTCAAGGGTAATCGGACCCGTGGAAGCGCTCAGCGGGCAAGCGGAAGAAAACAGTTCAGGATGATGCAATGCATACATAAAAGATCCGCCCCCGCCCATCGATAAGCCTGCAACGGCCCGGTATCTCTTTTCTCCCTTGATGCGGTATTTCTTTTCTACAAAGGGCATGAACTCTTCAAAGAAAAAATCCTCATATCGAAAATCCGTTTTCATAGAATTGAAATACCCGCGTCGCCCCGTATTGGCATCGGGCATGATGATCACCATCGGTGTTGCGATGCCGTCGCGAATGGCTTTATCGGTAATGTTCAACACTTCGCCAAACTGGACCCACCCGGTTTGGTCATCCCCGCCGCCGTGAAGCAGGTACAGGACCGGATAACTTCGCTGAGAAGTCTCGTAATCGGGTGGGAGATAAACGGCAAACTTGCGATCTCCTTTTAGTATTTTACTTGGCATCGACAGGTTGTCAAAAACTTTTCCGCTTTGTGCAAACAGCAGGGTCTGGAGTACGAGCGTTAACAACGAGACCAGGACGATTTGTTTTTTCATGATCGTATTTTTTTCATCTTCAAAATACAAAATAAATCAGGCAATCGTTTTTGGTTTTCTTTTTTCCGGTAAAGCTTCATTGCCGTTCATGTAAGATTTTATCTAAATCACAAAAATTTCCTCTAAATGAGACCTTTAGTGCGTAATTCATGATCGTTTTTGTATTGATAATCGAAAATCAAATCAGGGCAGAATTTTTTTATTGATTTGATAATTATTTTTACCTGGTTATCCAGACCGGATAGAACTATCCCAGTCATAGTCAGGGTCATAGAGAGCAATATTATGATAACAAGATCTCAAATGTATCGCAGGTTTTAGGCCAGATCGAAATAAATACTTTTTGATAAACCGGCACTTTCACCTGATAATTTTTACGTTATTCAGTTCTTTGATTTATCTCATAACCAATTTACTGGTTCTATTCCTCAGGAATATAATGGAGATGGTTTTTATACCAATTATTTCTCACTCTCAAACAACCAATTGTCCGGAAATGTATCTTCAGGGCTGGGTGGTGTTGGAGGATACAATGGATTTGACCTCTCTCACAATCTGCTTTCTGATTCATTGCCAATCACGCTTTCCGGACTGTATGCACAAAAAGTTAATTTATCTTATAACAAATTATTAGGAAATATTCCTCCTGAATTGGCTTTGATGTACGCAGATGTCCTTGATCTTTCGCACAATGAATTGACCGGCCCCATACCTGATGAGTTTAGCACGATGGGAGGCGCAAGTCAACAATCGCCAAGGCAATTATTATTTTCCTATAATCAGTTGAGTGGATCAGTTGGATTGAAATTTGAAGTTTGCAGTGCTAACGGTCACGGCTATGATTCACTCGCTGTCGACAATAATTTTTTCACGTTCACCGATTTACTGCCTTCAATACATTCGTCTGTTTCGAGTTTATGTTGCCCTCAATGTTCCTATTTTTACTCCCCGCAGGATTCCGTTGACGTCCGGCAGGTCATTCCGATCGTCTCTGGTTCCTCCATTACTCTGACCGCCCATATTGACCGGAATACAAACCCGGCCAGCGAATACCAATGGTTTAAACTGGATGCAGACAGCACCGAAGAGGCCATTACTCCCTCACCATCGGCTTCCGATTCCACCTTTGTCATCAGCAATTCTTCCAACACCGATGCAGGAGAATACTAT
>DATHFS010000047.1:0-5214 GCA_035317975.1 Cyclobacteriaceae bacterium
AATAAACAATGAACTCCATGCTGGTATTGTCGTGCTTATAGCCGTTGGTGACAAAGAGGTCCTTTCGTCCGTCGTTGTCAAAATCGGCGAGCAGGGGTGACCAACTCCAGTCCGTATTGGAAATACCCGCCAATTGACCGATCTCACTGAACGTCCCGTCCCCGTTATTTTTTTGAAGGGAGTTCTTCATGTATTGGTAAAACATTCCATTCCTGAACATATAATTGTTCTGGGTATAGTTGTCGCCGCCCATATGCATCTTCAAGGCGTAATTGCCTTCCGGGAGCATGTCCAGTACCACCACGTCGGGAAGCAGGTCATTATTGTAGTCGGCGACATCGACGCCCATGGAGTACAGGGAGTTGTGGTCCATCTTTTCGGTCAGGCGATCGGTAAATGTTCCATCGTGATTATTGATGTACAGGTAGTCGCGTTCTTCAAAATCATTTGCTACGTAAACATCGGGCCATCCATCCTGGTTGATATCCGTCGTACTGATCCCCAAACTGAAGGAAAATACATTCGATTGGATACCGGCTTGCCGTGATGCATTGTAAAAATGTCCGTTGTCATTCCTGAATAATTTATTGGCGAGTGTCGGGTCTGCCTGCTGCGTGCGGGTTTGTACGTAGTCGAGGTAGCCGCGGGAATATTTTGGATCGGATTGATTGATCAGGAACATATCGAGGTCGCCGTCCTTATCATAATCAAAAAAGGAGGCTTGCGTGGAATATCCTGCGTCGTCAAGGCCGAAACGGGACGCTGACTCGGTAAAGGTGAGGTCCTTATTATTGATGAAGAGCAGGTTTTGGCGGTCGTTGGCGTTGGGCAAACCGGAGCGGCAGATGTAGATATCCAGCCAGCCATCCTGATTAATGTCGACCATGGCTACACCCGTACACCATCCTTTCTTCGCGGCAATTCCGGCGTGTTGCGTAATATCGTCAAATTCAAAACCGCCTTTGTTCAGAAAGAGAGCATTGTCTACCATGTTGCCGGTAAAGAGGATATCTGGTAGCCCGTCATTGTTAATGTCTCCGATACCTACACCCCCACCGTTATAATAGTAGGGATAGGAGAGAATACTGAATTTAGGATCGTCCTCTTTCAGAAGATTTTTAAAATCAACGCCGGTCTTATTTTCCGATAACCGGGTGAATAATGTTGGAGATCCGCGGTGGCAGGCCGTGATCAGGGCCAACAAGGAAAGGAAGATGAATCGGTGGTTTGGGGTTGTTGTCAATCGATTGAATGGAGAAATCTCACCTCATCCCCCATGGTTACTTAGCCAAATGTAACCTTAAGGCAAGTATTTCTTAGTAAAACAGAGAGGTATTGAGCTATGTTTTCCTTATGTCCCATTTGGTCTTCTGGTGCTTCGGCGCAACAATGCTTAGAAAAGCCTTATTCAGGGCATCGATTATCTGGGCAATGTATTCCCTCTTTCGGCTGACCAGCACATTTTTTTCCCCCTCCGCGGTAGCAATACGAATGGCAAAACGGGGCTTCATAAAACTAAACATCAGGCCCCCTACAACAAATAATGCAATACCAAGGCCCAGGACGAACGCATTACCTGTGATTTCAATTGAATCGAAGGTAATACCCGGGATCGTACTCGCCGGGATCAGGTGAAGGGCGCCCATGGTAATCAACATAGCACCCAACAGAAGTGTAAGAAAAGGGAAAAGCCTGTCCGGGTGAATGACCCGGAGTCCATGGTTTGTTATTCCCTTCAGCTGGTACAACGCTTTTTTTACTTGAAAGAAAGAATCCGTAACAGTCACCTCGTGTCCGTCCGTGTACAATATATGGATATGTTGATGCATTATAGTTTTACTTATTTAGTAGTGTATCCTTATAAAATGATGCCAGCCCGAATTAGGTCGTTGTGGTGTGTACAAATCGAAGCAAATCGAAATCGATGAGCAATAAAATCCACAGACGACCGTGAAGGATCCCCATCATTTATACCTTTCATTTTAAGGTTGGTCCGGAATAATACGGTGGAACGATATTGATTATGGCTGTGGATAATTCTCCACACGTAATTCTCCAAACTCGCCAGATTCGGCTTCCTGAAAGGCTATATTGAAATGGTCGGCTATTTGATAGTCAGCCGCCAATACGCATTCAAATGAAACCAATCAAAATAACCATCCTGATGACTGCCTCTGCTGCCGTGCTGGTTATCGGATTGTTGATGGCTCCGGAAAAAGGAATCGACCTAAAGAAGAAAATTAAGGAAGGGGTGAACGATTGGTGCAATGAATTTTCAAAAATACTGGATACCGACCTTTGAGCTGAGATTCTTGTCCCGCAGATCGCGCTGATGAACGCTGAACCAACGCAAATCTATCAAGTCCTCTTCTTACTTCTTACTTCTCGATTCTCGCCTTCTCACTTCTCGCCTTCTCACTTCTATTTCGTCGAAAGCATACAATTAATAGTCGCCTTGAACAGGCTGGAGTGGTCTTCGGAAAAAGTCTCTTCTACAAAACTATTGGAGGTCCATACCTTAATCGCTGCGATCTCCTGTGATTGCATCGATTCCAATTGGGTTTCCTTGCCGTACAAGCCTCCAAAATACAATTTGAAACTGCCGTCACAGTTGGGTTTCCCGTTATTATCAACCTGGTACCGCGTTCCGTCTTTCATGACAATCAGCATTTTGCCTTCCTCCTTTATACAATGACCCTTGGCACTGATCGCCGTGGTCCATATCAAGGGACCATTCTTGCTTTTGTAGAAGGAAATCGCAAAGCCCGTCGTGGAATCGCTGGCTACTTTGATGGTCCTGGATTGAGCAACGAATTTGTCGCCCTGGATCGAACGCTCCACGGCAATCAGGGCGGAACAATCCAGGTTTAGCGGTACTCTTTTCACTACCGGCTTCGGCGGCACTTTTTTTACGGAATCTACTGCGACGGCTCGAACCGAATCAATGGCAATAGGTACAGGTGTGCGAACAGCAACTGAAGTATCCGCCGGCGTTTCATATCTCCACGTTCCATCGGGGTTGAGAATCACTTTTCTGCCGTCCGTTTCAAATACATATTTCCAGGTACCATCCGGATAGAGCAATACTTTTCTACCGTCGCTGGTGAAAGCGGTAACCTGGGCGCGGCCTTCACTGATAAGGCAACACAGGATACCAATCGCACCAATTATTTTTATTATGTAGTTCATGCTGCTCGTTTCAACCCAAAGGTATTAAATACTTTCCGCTTCTATTTCGTTAGCCACGAAGACACAAAGGCACGAAGGTTATAATAAATTTCGTGCCTTTGTGTCTTTGTGGCCAGGGTACCTCATTTTAACAGTATCATCTTCGGAACAAAATCCCCGATGTAGGGAAGTACCCCCGTCCCATGGTTTGCACCGGGCAGTGCAGTCAGCGTAACAACCGACGGAGATGCGCCATTGGCGATCAGCTTTTGATAGGTCGTCACTGAATTATTATAGGGCACCGTAACGTCGGCGTCTCCATGATACATGAACATCTTGATCCCCGGCTTCCAATCGGTCAGACTGTTTTCTTTAAAAGCATCGACGATGTACTGGTACCGGGCGTCGCTATCGATGTTCGCCTTTAGATCTGCCGTAATGAAGTCCGGAATGGACGTGGTTAGTTCGATGTTGATTTGACTTCCCGTTTTGCTCCCATCGAAAAGACCGGGAATCCGGGAAGCATAAGGTTCATTGAAAAAATCAGAAAGGGGTTTGGTCCAGGTATCGTAATAGGTTTTATAGGCGATGGCCACATAGGCGATATAAAACGGCTCGTCGTAGGTGGTCAGATTAAAAAAATATTCCTGCATCGCTTTTACATCATAGCCCCCGGACGCAGGGAAAGAAGCGATCAGGTTAAATCCCGTGAGTCCGTTTTGTTCGATGGCTTTGTGAGCGGCCATGGTGGCATAGCCACCTTGCGAGTATCCCGCTAAAAACAATTTGCTGTTAAAATTGGTGTTCTGATCGGCGGCTAATTCTTTCGCCGCCTTGATCATGTCAATCACCGCCGAGGCTGTTGCCTCCTCCACATAATAAGGATGCAGCAGCGCGGACGAACTCCCAAATCCAATCAGGTCGGGTGCGACGGCGATGAATCCCAGGGAAGCCAATCCCGCATACAGCGTGAGCTCTACATCATTGGTCGTTAGTGCCGTGGGTGCCTCCGAATGAGAAGCAATGGTTCCGTGTTGAAAACTCACCATGGGAACAGCGCCTGCTGTTTTGGGAAGCCCCACCAGGCCCGATGCCGTGATGTCCTGGTTTTGGTATTTCGTCTTATAGGTAATTTTATAGAGGACAACATCGTCGACCAACTGGGAAGAAAGACTAATTCCGGTAAACGCGGTCTTCAGTTCGGCGGAAGTAAAGGCAACTACCTTTTCGGAACCGACAAGGAATTCATTCTGAGGCTTGACCGGAGTGACATTGTCCTTTTTGCAGCCGGTGAGGAACTGGACGAGAACGACAAGGGCAATTGTCTGAACTGTGATTCTTTTGATTTGAATGATTTGTGGTGATTGGATAGTCATGCCAGGTAATTGTCTGAACTGTGATTCATTTGATTAGAATGATTTGTGTGATCGATTCGACATTTAACGATCATGCCAAGGCGCTAAATTATGCTAAATTGTCTGAACTGTGATTCATTTGATTATAATGATTTGTGTGATCGGTGACTTTAAGTTACTTACCTTTTATATGAATATGTTTTGTATTTGTCCTATTATTCGCTAAGGTCACGGCGAACCACCGTGGGCACAACGTAATCTCACCTCACCCCCGGCCCCTCTCCGAAACGGAGAGGGGTGGTGTTTTAAATCTTAAATTTGAAATCAATGCTCCGATCATTCCTCTTTGCCACCTGCCTTTTATTCTTTTCGAAGTTATCCTTTGCCCAGGATCGGGTGAAAGAATATTATACTTCGGGGAAATTGAGGGGAACAGGTCAAATCGTCAACGATCAGAAGGAAGGCGAATGGATTTCTTACTATCCTTCCGGGAAGAAAAATGCGATCGAAAATTACAAAGCGGGAAAACTGCACGGCCAGGTCACGTATTATTATCCAGCGGAAGTGGTTCAGGGAATCGAAACATGGCGGGAAGGTACCCTGCAAGACTCGGCGTGGTACTTCCATCCCAATGGTAAATTGCACCGGGTGGGTTTCTACAAGGACAGCCAATATTCCGGCAAATGGAGAC
>DATHFS010000048.1:0-2513 GCA_035317975.1 Cyclobacteriaceae bacterium
AAGAAGATTTGAGCTTAACCGGTATAGTATCTCGCCGAGAAAAGCTCCGCTAACAGGGGTGTTGATAATATCATTGTAGGATGGACGTGTATTTTCGCCAAAATATTCCCACATCAAGCTCCCCGCCGTTGAAAAACCGAAAGATTGATAATACGTATAACCGGTCGAGCGCCCGGCATTAAATGAGAGCGTACCTGAATAGGGATGACCGACAAAATTGATTCCAAACCGGTCCGTGTCCCATTCCCATCCCTTCCGTAGATTGTCTTTCCAGGTTGAAGGTCCTATGCGCGCATAATCCGCATTCAACAAATACCTGTCAACTGACCAGGTAAAGGCAACTGCCCCTAACACTTCGACAGCCGGGATCCAAACGGGATATTTTTTGTTATACTCGGGGTCATCGTTGAGCAAATCGCCGTACTTATTTTGAAGGGTGGTATCAATGAGAGCGCTCTTTTTCGGTTGATTGCCGCCGGTAGAATCCGAGTGCAGGTCTACTTTATTTTCCTTGATCTGCTTCAGTTGTTTGTCTTTGTTGCCTTTGCCGGCGACTATCGTGTCCGCCTTGACAGGCTTTTGCGCATAGAGAAACGAGGACGATAAAAATAGGAATACCAAAATGTATCCGGCCTTCATTTTTTGTCGTGAACGGTTATCACCACAGAAGGGTAAGAAGGTATATATGTGGGAAGGATCTCGGAGGGTATTCATCTTGTTTCAGTGTCTCGATTTTCTTAGGAATATGATCCTGCTCACGTTTCGGAATTATTTCAACTTCAGGCAGAAATAGAGCCCCGGACCTCTTCCATAGGTAGGCAAGATCAGAGCCTGGTTCTTTTTCTTCTTTGTTTTGTTTTTGCCCCAGCGATTTTGATGAGTAAGGTAAACCAGGTTGGTGGAAAGGATGCCAGCGGCTGCGCCAATCAATACATCCGGGAGATAATGTTTGTTGTTGAGAATGCGCATGGCGCCAACGGTACTCGCTACGGCATAGCCACCGATGCTGTACCAGATGCTTTTGTATCCATATTCCTTTTGTAAAAAGCTCGCCGCGGCAAAAGCCTGCTCGGTATGACCCGACGGCCACGACGCATTATCGTGGCCATCGGGGCGAACTTCAAGGTTGGTATATTTCAACGCGAAAAATATGGCCGTCATCAAGATGGCAGATTTGCACAACAAGGCCGTTTGGTTGGCTAAATCGTGTCTTCCACGGACGCCGGAAAAGCTTAGTGTGTACACGGTAACCATAGGAACATACTGTATCCAATCGTCGTTGCGGTTTTGGAAGTTCGGATAGTTCCTATTGCGCCAGTCAACAACCTGATACCGGTGCGGAACCGAATAAATGGTGGCGGCCGTGAGCAGAGCGGGTGCTATCAATGCGTTGAACACCTGCTTCCTTTTCGATCCCGTCCGTGTCGTATCCTGAGCAACGGAAAAGTGATAGGATAACATCAACGCACAAAACAGGATGAGGGAGTTCGACTGGAATTTTTTCACCAGCTAAGAAATCCAAAATCCTATGCCAAGCCTGCAAATGCGCTGGCGAACTTTGGAAAACGGAATACGTAGAAAATATTCCACACCTGATGGGAGAGCGTTGTGGGACCGGGAAATTGGGAAAACTTGCTTGGATGCAAGCAATTACACGCCTAATTCAACCGTAAGCAAAAATAGAAACCCGGACCCCTGCTATATGTCGGGTAGATTAACGCATGAGTCTTCTTCTTTTTGCCCCAGCGGTATTGATGGGTGAGGTACACCAGGTTGGTAGACAGAATGCCAATGCCGGCACCTGCCAGGACATCCGGGAGCCAATGCTTGTTGTTGAGAATGCGTAAGGCACCAACGGCTGTTGCGGCGGTATAGCCACCGATGGTATACCAAACACTGACATGCCCATATTCTTTTTGGAAAAAGGTTGCGGCTGCAAATGCCTGGGCGGTGTGACCTGAAACGAACGAACGTTGATCGCTGCCGTCGGGACGTACGACATGGGTGGAATATTTTAGTGATTGAACAAGAGCAATCATCACCAGTTCGGATTTTAGTAACAGCGCGGTTTGATTAGCAAGATCATTTTTCCCATGGATGCCCGCCCAGTTTAATCCATAAACTGCCACCGCAGGAGCGTATTGTAAATAATCGTCAGCGTGGGTTTTAAAATGCGGAAAATCCTCATTGCGTTCTTCCCGGATCGCATATTTCCAGTCGAATGAAATAAGGCCGGCGGCAATGAGGGCTGCCGGGGCGATCAACGTCTTTATTGCTTTTCTATTGGCAGGTTGGGTTTGTCCGAAATTTTGTGCCTGGAGCGAAGAAAGGGAGGCAGCCAGTGCAAATAAGGCCATGAACTTCATGGTGGGATAAAATTAAATTTAGGTTTAAGAATAGGAACGGCTCATCCCCTTGGTAAGAGCTATTGCAAGTCCTGCCTGACAGTCGGCCCAATCTTAAACCTTAAATCTGAATTAAATCTAAGGTTCACCCGCGATGGCTTGCTTTCA
>DATHFS010000049.1:0-4910 GCA_035317975.1 Cyclobacteriaceae bacterium
GTCATCTTTGATGTGGAAACCATTTTTGTCTTTTCCTGGGCTATCGCCTTCAGGGAATTAGGGTGGTTCGGATATATGGGTGTCATGGTATTCGTAATCCTGCTGGTGGTGGTGTTGATCTATGAGTGGAGGAACGGTGCCCTGGACTTTGGCCCGGATGGTGGAAAGATATTAAAAGCCTATAAGCGACTTACCCGCAAATCCTCAAAAAATGAAATGGTGGCTAAGTAAGGCGCAAGAACCCGTAACCGCTGTGAAGGGAACGGGCTCATTTGAGGATTCTGTGCGTCAAAGCATTTTGCTTACTTCTGTCCAAAGCCTGCTGGGGTGGGGAAGAAAAAATTCAATGTGGCCTTTTCATTTCGGCTTGTCGTGCTGTTTTGTCGAAATGGCCACCAGCATGACTCCCAAATACGATGTTGCCCGTTTCGGAGCCGAAGTAATCCGCGGTACTCCCCGCGAAGCCGATGTGATGGTTATTGCCGGGACGGTATTCATTAAAATGGCCCCCATTATCAAAAGGCTTCATGAACAAATGATGGAACCCCGGTGGGTGATCTCCATGGGTTCGTGCGCCAATTCCGGCGGAATGTATGATATCTATAGTGTGGTTCAGGGAGTGGATAAATTCTTACCGGTGGACGTTTATGTTCCTGGCTGCCCTCCCCGGCCTGACGCCTTTATGGAGGGTCTGACTTTACTGGCCAAATCGGTAGGCAAGGAGCAGAGGCCCTTGAGCTGGGTAATCGGAGAGCAGGGTGTCATCCGGCCTGAGAAAATTTCGGTAAAAGAAACAAAGATCGAGGGGTGGAAGAAGATGACCACATTCCGTTCACCCGACGAAATATAGAAATGTACTCCCAAAAGGAGAAGTGAGATAAAGAATGGAGGGATAAGAGTAAGAAAATGAAGTAGAGAGAATAGACGTAAGAATTTCTTCAACAATTTCCTGGGCAGCGCGTGGAAAAAACAGGTAGTCTGACAGAACAGTTAAGGGTAAAGTTCGGTGATGGAAAGTTCACTGAACAAACCACGAAGGATGAGATACTCACCCTTTGGCTACCGTTGGAAAAGGTAAAGGAAGTATTGCATTTTCTTAAAACTGAAATCCCGCAATCGTTTCCATTTCTTTATGACCTGACTGCCGTCGATGAGCGAAGCCGCAAAAAGGTCATCGACTATCCCGGCGCTGATTTCACGCTGGTTTATCATCTCTACTCCTTTGATCGCAATCAGTTTATTCGTTTTAAGGTCGCCCTCCGGGGTGAGTTTCCATCCGTTCCCAGCATTACTTCGCTGTGGGCCAATGCCAGTTGGTATGAGCGTGAAGTATTTGATATGTTCGGCATCCGCTTCGATGGTCATCCGCACCTCACGCGGATCCTGATGCCGCTGACCTGGGAGGGATATCCACTCAGGAAGGAACACCCGGCACGTGCCACCGAAATGGGGCAATTCAAATTATACGATGAGAAGACGGACCGGGAGCAATCGGCCTTGCAGTTTAACCCCGAAGATTGGGGCATGGAACGCCAGAGTGAAGACTCGGACTTCCTGTTTCTCAACATCGGTCCCCAGCACCCCGGAACGCACGGTGTGTTGCGCATCATCCTCCAACTCGATGGGGAAGATATTGTCGACGCCGTCCCTGAAATAGGTTTTCATCATCGCGGTGCAGAAAAGATGGCCGAACGGCAATCGTGGCACACGTACATTCCCTACACCGATCGCATTGATTACCTGGGAGGTGTCAATAATAACCTGGCCTATTTGCTGGCGGTGGAAAAACTGGCGGGTATTCAGGTGCCGGAGCGGGTAAAAGTGATTCGCGTAATGATGTGCGAATTCTTCAGGATCGCCAGCCACCTGGTTTGGTACGGTACGTTTGCGCAGGACGTCGGACAACTCTCACCCGTATTTTACATGTTCACCGATCGCGAAAGGGTATTTGATATTATCGAGGCCGTATGCGGCGGGAGGATGCATCCCAACTGGTTCCGGATCGGCGGACTTGCCCAGGACTTGCCGAAGGGGTGGGAGACGTTGGTAAAAAAATTTATTGATTACTTCCCCAAGCGGCTTAAAGAGTATGACAACCTGGTGATCCGCAATAGTTTATTCAAAGCCAGGACAGTAGGCATCGGGATTTTTACGGAGGAAGAAGCCATTGAATGGGGTGCTACCGGTGCCAACTTAAGGGCTACCGGCCTGGAATGGGATTTTCGCAAAAAACAACCTTATTCCGGGTATGAGATGTTCGACTTTGATGTCCCCACCGGAAAGAACGGAGATTGCTATGACCGCGCGCTTGTCCGCGTGGAGGAAATGCGTCAAAGCCTGCGCATCATTGAACAATGTTTTAAGAATATGCCGGAAGGTTCTTACAAGGCGGACCACCCGTTGACCACGCCACCGATCAAGAAACATACGATGAAAGACATTGAAACGTTGATCACGCATTTTCTGGGAGTAAGCTGGGGGCCGGTGATCCCTCCGGGCGAGGCGATGAGTTGCATTGAAGCGCCAAAGGGGGCAAACAGTTACTATGCGATTAGTGATGGAAATACTTCGCCGTACCGCATGCGTATCCGGACCCCTTCATTTGCTCATATGCAAATGATACCCTACATCAGCCGGGGTTACTCGGTGGCTGATCTGCTAAGTATTTTGGGAGCGATGGATTATGTGTTGGCCGATATTGACAGGTAGGATTAAGGACTCAAGACTAAGGACTATAGAACGATGTTGACAGCGGAAGAAAAACAGGAAATAGAAAAGGCCATCGAACAGGTGCCGGTAAAAAAGGCCGCTTGTGTTGAAGCGCTGAAAATCGTTCAGGAGCACCGCCGGTGGATATCGGACGAAAGCCTGAAAGAAGTGGCGGCTTTCATGGGGATGTCAGCCGAAGAACTAGATTCGGTCGCTACATTTTATAACCTGATTTTCCGGAAACCGGTCGGCCGCCACGTGATCCTATTGTGTGATAGTATCAGCTGCTGGGTTATGGGATACGAGAATATTCGCGCGCAACTCACCAAGCGCCTGAATATCAACTACGGAGAGACATCAGCCGACGACCGCTTTACGATTCTTCCGAATCCCTGTTTGGGTACCTGTGATTGTGCACCGGCCCTGATGATCGATAATGATTTGTATAGAAATATAACGGTGGAACAATTGGACGACATATTGAGGAAGTATGAGTAGGGATTACAAATTAACGGATTTATGTAAAAGTAGGCAGTAGGCAAAGGGCAGTAATAACAAGTAGGCAGTAGGCAAAGGGCAGTAGGCAATGATTTTTCAACGAGACTAAACGTAACTCTCTGATTTGAACGACACGAATAACAAGTAGGCAGTAGGCAAAGGGCAGTAATAACAAGTAGGCAAAAGGCAGCAGGCAATGATTTTTCAACGAGACTAAAAGTAACTCTCTGATTTGAACGACACGAATAACAAGTAGGCAATAAAGGTCCCCATTGTGCAGTTTATGGCTTCTTATATAGTACAGATCGCGGATTAAAATGATTATACGGATGACACTGATTAAAATACAAGTAAGATAGTGGGTATGGAAAAACCACTTACGGAACATCTCCGCGCGGACGGGCGCCCCCTTACCTTAAAGGAATACGAAAAGGTAGGAGGGTATGAGTCTGTCCGCAAGGTATTGAAAGGGATGACTCCTCAGGCTGTTCAGGCGATAGTGAAAGAGTCCAATTTAAAAGGAAGGGGAGGAGCAGGTTTTTATACCGGACTGAAGTGGAGCTTCGTGCCGATGAATTGTTCCTCGCCAAAATACCTGATCACTAACGCCGATGAAATGGAGCCCGGCACGTTCAAAGACCGGATCTTACTGGAAGGAACACCGCATCAGCTGATCGAAGGGATGATTGTTTCGGCATTTGCCATCCAGGCAGATGTGTCCTATGTCTTTTTGAGGTGGGCCTACAAAACGGCTGCCGGGGCAATCAATCAAGCCATCCGGGAGGCCTATGATGCGGGCTACCTTGGGAAAAATATTTTGGGTTCAGGATTCAATCTGGAAATGCATTTGCATACCGGAGTGGGACGGTATATGTGCGGTGAAGAGACGGCTTTATTAAATTCCCTGGAGGGAAAACGCGCTACGCCCAGAGCAAAGCCGCCATTTCCGCAGGTCAGCGGCCTGTTTGGCAAGCCGACCATAGTCAACAATGTAGAAACACTCTGTAATATTCCTCACATTATTAATAAGGGGGCAGATTGGTTTAAGAGTTTGAGCCATACTGCTGACTCCGGCACGAAGATCTATGGCGTCAGCGGCAAAGTAAAAAAACCGGGCGCGTGGGAGTTGCCGATGGGCGTCACCATGCGTGAGCTGATCGAGGATCATGCCGGCGGGATGCAGGATGGATTGAAGTTCAGGGGTGCCTTGCCCGGTGGCGCTTCTACCGACTTTTTGGTGGAAAAGCATTTGGATGTTAAAATGGACTATACATCCGTAGCTGCGGCAGGCAGCCGGCTGGGAACAGGGACACTGGTGATCCTGGATGACAAAACATGTCCGGTTGGATTTGTCCAAAACCTGGAGCATTTCTTTGCCCAGGAGTCGTGCGGATTTTGCACGCCCTGCCGCGAAGGGCTCCCCTGGGTAGAAAAAATCCTATCATCAATTGACAGGGGGGAAGGGCGCGAGGAGGATATGAAACTCCTGGAATTTCATACCAAATACCTCGGCCCGGGAAATACGTTTTGCGCCTTAGCCCCGGGAGCTATGGAACCCCTGGAAAGCGCCCTAAAATATTTCCGGGAGGATTTTGAAAAGCACATTCATGATAAGAGATGTTCATACATAACTTGAAAGATGCCACAAAGCCACAAAGACACTAAGGCTATTTTAAGGCTAGTCAGAAAAAAATAAGCCTTCG
>DATHFS010000050.1:0-4964 GCA_035317975.1 Cyclobacteriaceae bacterium
TTTCATTATTGCAGACCGCTATTTCGTCGCTGATTAACCAGGCCAGTAATTGGCTGGTGGTCAATAAATTACCGCAACGCCAGGGTTCTGCCCACCCCAATATTGCGCCTTATGGTGAGTATTTCGAAACGGCCGACGGAAAGTTGATTTTACTGGCCGTGGGAAGTGACAGACAGTTTGCCGATTTATGCTCCGTATTGGGATTGGATGCGCTACCCGCCGACGATCGCTATTCTTCCAATCTGCGCAGGGTGGAAAACAGATTGCAGTTGAACCAACTCATTTCAAAAAAGATCTCAGAATTGTTGAGCGGCCCGCTGCTGATGAAAATGAATTCACTGAAGATTCCGGTTGGTGTTATTCAAAATGTCAAGGAAGCGTTGGACATGCCCGAAGCAAAAGAATTGTTTATTCACTCCGGGAGTCTGACAGGTATCCGGAGTTTTGTAGGCAATGCAGGAAGCCTTACACACCTCCTCCCGCCACCGCACTGCGGAGAGCACACGGCGCTTATTCTTCAGGCGGCAGGTTTTAGCATCAATGAAATAGAAAATCTGAAACGGGCTCAGATCATTCGTTCTTTTTCCTAGGACCTCCTCTTGCATTGGTAGAATACAAACTCTTATCAGGCCTGATTTTCAGGCAAATTGAAAATTGAAACTGCGACTGTGGACCGTACTTGCTCATGCACCGACGTTGGTTAGAAAGTGGTTAAAAGTGCCTCAAATCGCGATATAAATGTAAAAAAGTGGCATAAAGTGGTGTAAAGTGGTTGAAAATTACATATGTTTGCTTGGGAGAACCCCGCGTAAGGGGGGGAAAGACGGCAACCACTACATCCATGACTTTCTTCACAAGCGAGTACGAGAGTAAAGTTGACGCCAAAGGCAGGCTGGTTCTTCCGTCCAGGATCAAGTCCCAGCTTCCTGAAGGGGAAAGCCCGGAGCTGGTCATTCGCAGGGGTTTTGAACCCTGTCTCGTCCTGTATCCCATGATCGAATTCAAGAAGGTATTCTCAAAAATTTCAGGACTAAACGAATTCAATGAAGAGTACCGCAAACTTCAGCGGAATTTCTTATCCGGTGTAGTGACGGTAGAATTGGATAACAACGGCCGCTTTCTTATCCCAAAAAACATGCTTTCGTATGCTCAACTGGACAAGGATGCCATCCTGATAGGAATGGGGAATAAAGTTGAAATCTGGAATCCGTCAGTATACGGCAAGCATCAGATTCAAGATCCCGGTGAGTTGTCTAAACTGGCGGAGAAGTATTTGAACGAGTAGGCTCGGGCCAAAAAGTAAAGAGGGAGGCGAATGAGCGACTACCACGTTCCCGTAATGCTGGAAGAAAGCCTGAAGGGGCTGAACCTTTCACCCGGCGGAACCTACGTAGACGCGACGTTTGGAGGAGGAGGGCACAGCAGGGCGATACTGGAGAGGATCAAAGACGGGAGGTTGATTGTTTTTGATCAGGACGAGGATGCAAAAAAGGAAGCGGACATGATTCAGGAACGTTCTTTTACATTTTGTCAAGCCAACTTCAAGTACCTGAAAAAGTATTTGAAGTTGAACGGGGTATCAAAAGTGAATGGGATCCTGGCCGACCTTGGGATATCCTCTCACCAGATTGATTCTGCCGAGCGCGGATTCTCAACCCGGTTTGACGGGCCGCTGGACATGCGCATGGATAAAAAAAATCCGCTGCTTGCGTCTCGTGTACTGAATGAGTACCCGGAGGAGAAACTGCACAAAATTTTTGGCATGTATGGGGAGGTGAAGAATGCCAGAACACTTGCCCGGGCGATTAGTCAGAGGCGAAATGCTAAAAAGTTCGGGCGGATTGCGGACTTGATCGACTTGCTGAAGCCGGTCGCCCCAAGGGGAAAGGAATATAAATACTATGCACAGGTATTTCAGGCGTTGCGAATTGAAGTAAATCAGGAAATGGAGGCATTGGAGAGTTTCCTGCTGCAATGCGGTGAAGTAATAGAAAAAGGAGGGCGGCTGGTAGTAATGTCCTATCACTCGCTCGAAGACAGGATGGTAAAAAATTATATGAATACAGGAAAGGTATTTGGGGAGGTGGAAAAGGATTTTTTCGGTAACCCGATCAAGCCGTTTCAGCCAATAAACCGAAAGCCGGTCGAGGCCAGTGAGGAAGAGGTGAGGGTGAATAATAGGGCGCGAAGTGCCAGGTTGAGAGTGGCTGAAAGAACAGGAGAGGTCACATTTGATAGAGAATAGTTAAATGAATCAATTCAATCGAATCTAAAAATAATCCTCCCCCCTCTCCGCCTCGGAGAGGGGCCGGGGGTGAGGTGTATGGAGAATAAACTAAAGATCGAAAGCAAATCCGAACGCAGCCGCAAGGGGCCGAGTGTTTTCTCCGGCCTGGAGAAGAGAATGCGGCTGGAAACCTATTTCGAAGACGGGTTTCCGGTTAAATATTTGCCAAAAATCATGTTCGGGTTTTTTCTGAGCCTGACCTACATCAGCAACACACACTATGCGGAGAAAACAACACGAGCCATCCACCGGGCTCAAAGTGAAGTGGAGGACCTCCGGGCGGACTTTACGACGCTAAAAGCTGACGTGATGTTCGCCAGCAAGCAAAGTGAAGTGGCGCGAAGAGTAAAGTTGCTGGGATTGAAAGAAAGTGTAAAACCACCGTTTAAAATAATTGTAGAAGAAGGTGAATATTAAGAAGTCAATACTAATCAGAGTCCGGGTAGCATTTTTGTGCGTGCTTGTCTTTGCCCTGGGCATCGTGGTCAAGACCAGTCATATCCAATTTGTGGAAGGGGAACAATGGGCTAAAATGGGTTCTGAGACCATGTTTGACTTTAAACAGGTAAGAGCGACCCGGGGGAACATTTATTCCGACAACGGGAGCTTGCTCGCCACTTCGTTGCCGTTCTACAAAGTGGCCATGGACCCGACACTGGCAAAAAAGGAAACATTTGACAAGGGAATTGATTCACTGAGCCTGCTCCTGGCGCGCTACTATGATGACCACTCGGCTACGGACTATAAGCGAATGCTGAAAGATGCCCGTGCGACCGGGAAGCAATACGTTGTGATTAACCGCAGACGGATCAATTATCAGGCTAAAAAGAAGTTATCCTCCTGGCCGATCTTCCGCGAAGGCCGCTATAGCGGGGGCGTCATATTTGAAAAAATGGATGTGCGGTACAGGCCGTTCTCTAACCTGAGCAGAAGAACGGTAGGGTTTGTCAATGACGACGGCAAGGGAGTCGCCGGACTCGAATCGAGTTTTAATGATGCCCTGGGTGGGCGGAATGGGGAAGCCTTGTTCCAGAAAATAGCGGGAGGAACCTGGAAACCGGTATTTGACGGAACCGAAGTAAAAGCAGTTGATGGTCTGGACATCCAAACCACGATGGACATTAATCTGCAGGATGTGGCAGAGACATCGCTCTATCGCGCCATGGAGCAGCACCATGCCGATGAGGGATTAGTCGTTGTCATGGAAGTAAAAACCGGTTTCATCAAGGCGATCTCGAATCTCAGTGCAGATGGAAACGGAGGATATCATGAAGAACTCAATCATGCCGTGGGCGGATTGGTAGAGCCCGGTTCCACTTTCAAATTGGTCACCATGATGGCGTTGCTGGAAGACACCAACATTGAATTGAGCGACAGCATCGATACCGGAAACGGTGAATATACTTTTTACAAGAAAAAAATAAGGGACCATGAAGAGGGAGGGTATGGTGTGATTACGATCAAAGAAGCGTTTCAACGTTCCTCCAATATCGCCATGGCGAAACTGGTGAACAAGCACTTTGGTCTCAAGCCGGTGCAGTTCCTCGATCATATCGACCGGTTGAAATTATCAAAGCCCCTCGGGCTCCAGATCGCCGGGGAAGCCTATCCCAAGATCCCAAGGCCTGCGGACAGGGACTGGAGCGGGATCACCCTTCCCTGGATGGCCTACGGATATGGTCTTGAAATTACCCCCTTGCAGACATTGACCCTGTACAATGCCGTGGCCAATGGCGGCAAAATGATCAAACCTGTTTTTGTTACCGCCATCAAGCAGGCCGATGAACCTACGCAGGAATTTGAAACAGAAACATTGAATGCCAAAATCTGTTCAGGCAAGACCCTGAATCAATTGAAGCTCCTGCTCGAAGGGGTGGTTGAATTCGGGACGGCGAAGAATTTAAAGAATGCCGATTACCGTATTGCCGGCAAGACCGGTACAGCGCAGATCCTGGAGAATGGACGGTATACCAAGAAGTACATCACTTCCTTTGTAGGATACTTTCCGGCGAACGCGCCCAAGTATACAGCGCTGGTGATGATCAAGAACCCCCGTGGTTGGCGCCAATACGGAAATAATGTCTCGGGTCCGGTTTTTAAGGAAATCGCGGACAATATCTACTCGCGTGATACGCAACTTCACCTGGAGATGGTGAAGAAAAAGGTACTGGCGAAAGGGGTATTCCCGACGATTCGCGCAGGGAAGCAGGACGAACTTACCATGATCAGCAATGAACTTGGCGTTTCGAATCACTCTGCCACCGAGGAAGATTGGATCAAAGCGGCCCGGCAAGGGAACGCCGTGGTGTGGAAGAAGAATGTGGTAGCGAAAAATCTTGTTCCGGACGTTACCGGAATGACGTTTCGCGATGCGATTTATTTGTTGGAGAAATCGGGACTGAGCGTCGGGTATCATGGAAAAGGAAGGGTAGCGGCGCAATCGCTTTCTCCCGGATCGAGGATATCAAGGGGTACCCGGATTCATTTACGATTGAGTTGAGGGTATAAAAGAGATAACGCGTGGCAGAGTTAAAGGACATACTATACAAAGTGCACATCACCTCTACCTCGGGTAGCATGACGGTGGAGGTGAAGGGTATTTGTTTTGACTCGCGTAAAGCAAAACCAGGGTTTCTATTTGTGGCCGTGAAAGGCACCCAATCGGATGGGCATCTTT
>DATHFS010000051.1:0-3706 GCA_035317975.1 Cyclobacteriaceae bacterium
CCAGGCCAATCCATTCTTAAAATATCCTACACTTTGAAACTTCGCCGGAATCGCAACTTTCCCCCGTTCATTAATGAATCCAAATTTCTTGTCCGACGCCCGGAACGGGGCTAATTTTTCCGAAAAATGCTTTGCGTCGAGGATGCCCGAGCCTTCCACGGATGATTCCTCACCATGGGCATTGAGGACGACGTATTTATTTCCACTTTTTGCTATTGCATAGCCTGCATCAAATGCAGTTGCCTCGTCGTATTTCGCAGGAATAGCCAGTTTGCCGTTCGTATCAAGATAGCCCCATTTATCCCCGGTCTTTACAGCGGCCAATCCGCTGTTGAATCCGTCCATGACATCCGCTATTCCCACGGCGGAATTCAATTTTTCACCTTTCAAATTGATAAAGTATGCGCTCTTATTTTTTTTATCGTAGACCGCAGCCCATCCGTCGCTCGTAAACTCATCACACCGTTCAAATTGAGGAGCGATAATAATTTCACCTTTTTGGTTGGCATACCCCCACTTTTTGGTATCAGACGACTTTATTTGAGTAACGTAGGTTTGTGAAAAACAAATCCCTGTAATCAGGATGAAAGCCAGGCTGAAAAATGTTTTCGTTTTCATAATAGTGATGGTTTCGAATGTTATGGAAAGATAATTTAATTTGGCTGATCTTGCTTAAAAAAAATGCAAAAGTCTTGAATCCCAGGTCTGAGTCCCCGGCGGTGAGTACATACTTCCATGGATAGCTATTCTAACTCAGACAATTCGCCGTGTCCGCCGTGGTTCGCTGTGTCCGCCGTGGCCTTTTCCGCGAACATGGGTCACGGCGGACCACAGCGGACCACAGCGGGCACGGCGTAAACTCCACATGACAAGAACTCGCGACTAGCAGACTCAAGATTGACTGGAAACCGAACAGTACAGTATAGTTGAGTCAACTATCACAGCAATCCGTAACTTTGAATTTCGTTCAAGACTTCCCTATGAAAACCCTGGTCTGCACATCCCCTCATCATTTTGAATACAGCCAGGTTCCTCAACCGGAACTGACCAAGGATCATGCCCTGCTGAAAATAAAGCGCATCGGAATTTGTGGCACCGACCTTCATGCCTTTGAAGGCACACAACCTTTTTTTAATTATCCCCGCATCCTTGGTCACGAACTGGCCGCTGAGTTGGTCGACCTCGACGGCCCGTCGGATTTCACGAAAGGCGAGATCGTTACTTTCATCCCCTACTTCTATTGCGGAAATTGTATCGCCTGCCGGGCTGGCAAACCCAACTGCTGTGTGAGCATTCGCGTCTCCGGCGTTCATATCGACGGAGGCATGGCTGAATACCTGTCGGTACCCTCTTATTCGTTGGTACATGGAGCCGGACTGAGTGTAGATTCCCTTGCGCTCATTGAACCGCTGGCGATCGGTGCCCACGCCGTGAGAAGAGCAGGGATACAACCCGGCGAATTTGTTTTGGTGGTGGGTGCCGGCCCCATTGGATTGGGTATCATGGAGTTTGCAAGGATGGCAGGCGGACAGGTGATTGCGCTGGACATCAACGATGCGCGGCTTGGGTTTTGTAAAGACAAATTGAATGTGGCCCACATTATCCATGGCGCCAAATCCGATGTTGTCGAACGCCTGAAAGAGATTACCAAGGGAGACCTGCCTACCGTCGTAATGGACGCGACGGGAAACCTGAAGGCGATTAACCAGGAGTTTAGTTTTATGGCGCATACGGGACGGTACATTTTAGTGGGACTTCAAAAAGAGTCCATTGTGTTTAGTCACCCGGAATTTCACAAGCGCGAGGGAACCCTGATGAGCAGTCGAAATGCAACCCGTGAAGACTTTGAATATGTGATTAGCTCGGTAAAAGCCGGCCATGTAAATCCGTCCTTGTTCATCACTCATCGGGTCATGTTCAACCAGGTTAAAGATAACTTTGAAAGTTGGTTGAATCCGGCAAACGGAGTGATCAAAGCAATGGTTCAATTAATTTGAAGATTGGAATCTGGAGGCTCCCTTACTTCTCAATTCATTATTCCTTATTCAATATTCAAAATTTGAATTTTGAATATTGAATGAAGAATAAGGAATAAGGAAGTAGAGTCCCGTAAGGGACGAAATATCGGTAAACAATCTACAGTCTAAAAGTCCCCTAGGGACGCAATATCGGTAAACAATATTATGAGGTATGTTGAGAGTCTCGTAGAGACGCGATAGTGAAATTGTTCGGTTTTGGAGAGTTCCTTATATCCCGTCCCTACGGGACTTTAGACGAGGCTATACGTTGGTTACCAATATATCATCCCTCTGGGATTGGCGGGAAACAATCTACAGTCTCGCCTAAAAGTCCCGTAGGGACGCAATATCGGTAAACAATATGATGAGGTGAGTTGAGAGTCTCGTAGAGACGAGATAGTGAAATCGTTCGGTTTTGGAAAGTTCCTAATATCCCGTCCCTACGGGACTTTAGACGAGGCTACAAGTTGGTTACCAATATATCATCCCTCTGGGATTGGCTGGAAACAAAAAAATGGCAAACCGAACTACAACCGCTTATCCTTCCTGCCTTCTGGTCCAAGGGAGTTCAGCAGGAGTTAGTCGTGCCGGTTTGCCGGCGCAAACTTATGATCGGATCCAAAATCTATCCCGGACAGTAGTGATTTAAAATTTTAAATCTACCTTGGCTATCCCTATGAAAACTCTTATCCAAGCATTGATTGTTTCTATTCTATCTCTAGCCGTCATACCGTTAGAAGCACAAGAACGATTCCAGCCCACATGGGAATCCCTCAAGCACTACCAGACTCCGGACTGGTTCAGGGACGCCAAATTTGGAATTTTCATTCACTGGGGAGTGTATTCTGTTCCCGCCTTTGGTTCAGAATGGTATCCGAGAGAAATGTATCAAAAGGACTCCAAAGAATACCAGCACCACATCGAGACGTATGGAGATGTTGCGAAATTCGGTTACAAGGATTTTATTCCCTTGTTTAAAGCGGAGAAGTTCAATGCAGATCAATGGGTAGACGTCTTCAAGAGATCGGGAGCGAAATACATTGTTCCGGTTGCCGAGCACCACGACGGCTTTGCTATGTATAAAACCGCGCTGTCGAAATGGAATGCCGTGGAGATGGGGCCCAAACGCGATATTATTGGAGAGCTGGCAGAAGCGTGCAGGAAAAACGATCTGGGCTTTGGACTGTCGTCGCACCGGATTGAGCACTGGTGGTTCATGAACGGCGGCCGGCACCTTGCTTCGGATGTGATGACAGGCGAGTATAATGATTTCTATGGTCCCGCCCGGGAGAATGACGAAACGCCGTCAGCGGAATACATGAACGACTGGCTCCTGCGCTGCACCGAACTCGTCGATACCTATCACCCCCAATTGATCTGGTTTGATTGGTGGATCGAACAGCCTGCCATGGACCCGTACCGGAAAAGCTTTGCTTCCTACTATTATAATAAAGGACTGGAGTGGAAAAAGGGCGTGGTGATCAATTACAAAAATGAATCGTACCCCAAGGAGGCGGCCGTTTATGATATTGAACGCGGAAGCAGTAAGGCCACCAAAAAGCAACCGTGGCAAACGGATACGTCCATCGGCAAAAAGTCCTGGGGGTACATCGAAGGAGAAGAAAATAAAACGCCCAACGAACTCGTCGATGCCCTGATCGATATCGTCAGCAAGAACGGAAACCTGT
>DATHFS010000052.1:0-2457 GCA_035317975.1 Cyclobacteriaceae bacterium
CCCCGTATCCGCACCTTAAAATTCCCACCCGGTACTCCGGTTTGTTGGGTAATCTCCAATCCAGCCACTCGGCCCTGCAATGCCGCCAGCGGATTCGATACTGGCTGTTTCTCAATATCCTTCGCCTCCACCTTTACAATATTCCCCGTTTGTGTCTCCTTCGTCGTCGTATAATACCCCGCATTCACCACCACCTCATCCAGACTTTTCACATCCACTAGCAATGCCACATCCATTACGCTCTGCCCGCCGACCTTCATTTCTACTGAGGTATAGCCGATAAAAGAGAACACAAGGATATTCCCGTCATCCGCATTGATCCCATACTTGCCTTCCGCATCCGTGGTGGTCCCGTTTGTCGTTCCTTTCACCACAATATTGACACCGGCCATTGGCTGCTGCGTGGTCGCATCAGTAACGGTACCGGTTATTTGCATGACCGGGCCATACCGATTGCCGTTTTTATCGTCATCCAGCATGGATTGATCCTTCTCCTTTGCTTCAGCCTGTTTCTTTAAGGTGATGGAAGCCTCCTTCTCATGTACCTTGTATTGAATACCGCGGGGTGCAAACAGATCATGCAATACATCGCGCAGAGTTTTGGCGTTGCCTTCCAGGGTCACCTCTCCTTCCGCACTCAATTGATCGGCGCTATAAACAAACTTTACCCCTGCGATCGTTTCTAATTGTTTCAGGGCTTTTTCAAACGATACACCGTTCAGACTGATGGTCACTTCCTTGTCCAGCAACTGGGCATAGTTGCTGTGGGCCATCGAGACCCCGCACACCACCAAGGCCATCATCCCTTGTACCGCCCCAATTTTCATAAGCCTCCGGAGTTTTGTGGTAAAAATTTTTTCTATATCTTTCATTGTTTTGTTCTTGTTCATGTACGAATTAAGACAAAGCACCCTCCCACCTACCCCGTAAAGGGATTGGTAAAACACAAAAAGGGTATTCGGTGAAGAAACAGGAGTGGTCAGAACACTCCTGTTTTATTTTAGGAGGAGTTGGATGGGTAAATTGAATTCATGTGGGGGGGGTGGGTTTAAGGTTTCAAATTCCAGGGTTCAGGTCAGTTGCATCCGGTTCCGGTGATTTTTATATCGCTGCCATTCCTGGTGTAGGTGACATCAAGTACCTCTGTAATCATCTTCAGTGTGCTCTCCAGCGAGTGGTCCGTAAAATCAGCTGTGATGCGGCACTTGCCTGCCTGCTTGTCAGTGAGCTCAATGGCAACGTCAAACTTCTTTGAAATGCTCTTCATCACCTCTTCCAGGGTGCCATTGGTAAACAACATGTTATATTCTGTATCCGCTACGATGGCCGGAACTTCCTTTTTGTCCATTGAAAATTTCTCCATTTCGCCGTTGACCTTATAGACCAGTCTCTCGTTGGGTTCTATATCCACCCCTACCTTATTGGACACTAAGGAAAAATTAACCTTGCCGGTCAGCACTTTCAATTCAAGACTATCGCTGACCGTTCTGACACTGAAACTGGTTCCCAGGACACGGATGCTCGCCTCTCCACACCGAATCACGAAAGGATGGCTCCTATCTTTAGCCACTTCAAAAAGCGCCTCTCCGTTGAGTTCGGCATAACGGATACCTTCTTCCCGCTTTTCATAGTAGACCAAACGGCCCCCTGCACGAAGCCATACCAGGGATCCGTCGTTGAGAATGATCTTCTCTATACCCTTTTTAGACACTACTTCCAGGAAGTCGGATTTTTTATGTGCCAGGTACCAGGCGGTATAGGAAACCGATGCGACGATCAGCACAGCCGCGGCGATTCTCCAGACCCATCCCCTCGCTGGAATTGCTTCCTTACCGGAGAGGGCTATGATTTCGTCTACATTATCCACGCTGGCGCTAATCTTCCCAAACAGTTTATCCTCGTCCTTCTTAGACAGTTCGAGGTTCGACGTGTCTTTTGTCTTCATCACCTCCAGCCAGACTTCTATTTTGATGCGCTCCTGTTCGGAGACCTGGCCGGCCAGGTACCGCTCGAGCAACTTGTCAAAATCCGATTTTTGCATACAGTCAATTTTATTCCGTGTTCCTTTTGCCACTAAGGCACAAAGACACGAAATCTATTTTTTTGATGGCGCTATTTTGCCTTTATCGGGGCCTGTTCATCCTTAATATGACGGAACGCCTCAAAAACCCACAGTCTTTTTTAGAATTTGTTACAATTAATTTACCGGATTTGCATTTAAAATAACACAGATTGGGAAATAATTATCTGAGTTACCATTTGGTAAGCGGAACCGGCCCACGCTGTAAGGGTTCACGCAAAGGCCGCAAAGAAATAGCGCAAAGCACGCGAAGGAAAATTATAAAACGTTGCGCTCTTTGCGCCTCCTTTGTGCTCTTTGCGTGAACCACTCCGTCACTGAATCTAACTCGCCAGGTTTTGGTATGCCGCCCTGAAATAGGCAAGGGCTGTCACCAT
>DATHFS010000053.1:0-4459 GCA_035317975.1 Cyclobacteriaceae bacterium
TAAATCCCTTCCCGCCGATCACAAAGCGGTGAACGATGGTGAACGCCGTAGCAACCCCTGCGTTTCTTAAGAACGTCCGGCGCGATACCGATTTTGAAAGTGAATGCTCCATATAGTTTATATCGTTAGAGGATGTTTGGCTTTACAATGACCAGCCCATGCGGTATTCTCTTTTTACAAAGGCATTCGCCTCATCAAAATTAGTGATCTTCATGTTCCTGGCGTCCCACAGCAGTTTTTTCCTTCCGGGGAATCCATTATTCACCTTGAGGTTATAGCTTCGAATAGCAAGATTTCCCATGAGGATGCTCTCCGTGAAAGGTCCGGCATAATCAAATGGTGAGCTGGTCACCGCATTACCAAATCCTTTCATGCAGGCGTTGGCCCATTGCAAATAATGCCCTTCCGGTACGCGCGCTAATTTTTGAGGTGGCAGGGTGACTTCCGTCATTAACCGGGTAGGCAGCAGGCGCGGATTCTCGCCATAGCAGTCGGCCATCATTTTCCCTTTGGTTCCTTCGAAGATAACGCCGCCATCCTCGTTCCCCATCGGTTCATCGGGCAATAATTCAGAGGGACGCCGGGGCAGAAGTCCGCCGTCCATCCAACTGAGTTGAATATCCGGCTTTCCATTTTTGCCGGGGTAGGTGAAATGAACAATGGAAGAGGCAGGGCAACTATCATTAAATGATGCTTCCTGGAATACCCCTGTCCAGGCAGTGGTCGCGCTGCATTCCACTTCCGAAGGATAATCAATAGGCAACACCCGGAATACGGGATCCATAATATGACAGGCCATATCTCCCAGGGCACCGGTGCCGAAATTCCACCAGCCACGCCAGTTGAACGGCAGGTAGGCAGGATTGTAGTCGATGGCTTTGGCTGTGCCTAACCAAAGGTCCCAGTCGAGTTCCGTAGGTACCGCAAACTTACCCGTCGGCGTGGCTACTCCTTGTGGCCATACCGGACGGTTGGTCCAGCAGGTGACGGTGTGGACATCGCCCAATAAGCCGGCATTGTACCATTCTTTTAACTTTCGAACATCGCTTCCCGATCCGCCTTGATTCCCCATTTGGGTAACAACCTTGTGTTTACGCGCAGCTTCGGTGAGCATGCGGGCCTCGTAAATATCGTGTGTCAATGGTTTCTGAACGTATACATGCTTCCCCCGAACAATGGCTGCCATGGCGGCGACGGCATGCATATGATCGGGCGTGGAAACGGTGCAGGCGTCGATGTGACTCTCCTTGTCGAGCATTTGGCGGAAGTCCTTGTAATACGGGGCCGCTGGAAAATTTGTTCGGGACGTCACCGCCTCGCGGTCATCGACATCACACAGCGCAACAATTTTTACTTTCGGACTCTTCGCCATTTCTGCCAGATTGCTTTTCCCTTTTCCACCGGCACCAATGCCCGCGACGTAAAGCGTATCGCTCGGTGCAACAAATCCGTTGCCACCCAAAACAAAACGCGGAACAATGGTGAAGGCCGCTGCCGCTACCCCCGCATTTTTCAAAAATTTTCTCCTTGAAACGCCATCGGCTGAAGGAGGGACAATCGTTTTTACTGGCATGGAAGAATTTAAAATTTAAGATTTAAAATGTAAAGTTTAAGATCAGGCGTCGAACTTGACGCTTTCGGCTAGGGTCCGTTCATCGTATTTCATCCCGTAATGGTCGAGGACGTCTTGCGGAACGCCGTCCCATTGATTAGGCTTGTTGCCGACATAGCCCAGGTCTTTGATACCTATTTGGCTGGTGTAAAAGCCCGTGGCAGTCAAATTACGCATCAGGTTAAAAAAAGAAACCCCTTGTTCCATGCCCGGTTTTGCTTTCTCCGGCCAGGCGATTTCGTCTACCAGTTCCATTTGTTGCGGCGAAGTACAATCAGAAAAAGCCTTGTCGAACCGTTTCATGCACTGAAGGTCAAGCCATTTCAGGCCCCCGCGCATAGGAACCTGGTGATGCGGCATGTCTTTCACAATGAACTCAATGAACTCAGGCACATTGGCATCGGTAGCACTTCCCGATACGTCATCTTTTGGGATGATGATGTTTGCCAAAATCGCTATGGTTGCCATCTCATGCGCGTCAAGAAATTTTTCAGACAGGAGCTTCTTAAGACGCTCTATTTCTGCAGGCTGACGGTCAGGTCCCGTGCCGATCCCGACTTCTGCAACGGCCTCCTTTTTTTGTTCGGGCGCGCAAGCGTTTGCCAGCACTCCGGTACTCAACGTACCGACCGCCAGGGTTTTTAAATATTTTCTTCTGTCCATTTTGAATTGTTACAGGTTCTGTTTCTTTAATTCGTCTATTATAAATTCAGATGCCCGCATGGAGAGTGCCAGGATCGTCCACGTGGGGTTCTTATCGGCTTGAGACACAAAGGCTGCACCGTCTACTACAAACAGGTTCTTGCAATCGTGTGCCTGGCTGAATTTATTCAGGGCTGATTTTTTCTTATCGTTGCCCATGCGCGCCGTACCTACTTCATGGATAATTCTTCCGGGGGCCTCCAGCCCATAGTTTTCATCTGCTCCTTTGACGCCCCAGGTAATTTCAGCGCCCATCTTGTGGAGAATCTCCTGAAAGGTCTCCTGCATGTGCTTGGCTTGTTTGATTTCGTGATCACTCCAGGTGTAGTGGAACCGAAGTACAGGAATTCCATACTTATCAACCGTGGTGGGATCAATTTCACAATAGTTGTCCTCGCGGGCAATGGCTTCTCCCCGGCCCGACATCCCTACATCGGATCCATAGAAATAACGATAATCATTTTTTAACGAGGCGCCATATCCACCGGCTTCCTTTTTTGCTCCGTTGACTCTGGGGAATTTTCCATTCACACCTTCTATCCCAAACCCGAATCCATACGACGGCATGTCCATCCCTCCACCGTACTCAATATGATAGCCTCGTGGAAAATCCAGTTTCTTGTTGTCGAGCCACCACGGTGAATACACATGCATGCCACCAACACCATCTTCATTGTAGCGCTTTCGGTTAAATAGTTTGGGAACATACCCACCCATTCCCACTCCTGTCGAGTCGTGAAGGTATTTTCCGACAACGTTGCTCGAGTTCGACAACCCGTTGGGATGCGCCTTGGATTTGGAGTTCAGCATCAAACGCGCAGTTTCGCCCGCGCTGGCCGCCAACACGACGACCTTGGCACTGAGCTGGTATTCCTGCAAATCATCTTTGTTCACATAGGATATCCCCGACGCTTTTCCATCGCTGGTTGTCAGCACTTCGCGCACCATGGCGTTGGTGATCAGGTCCACATTTCCTGTTTTCAGCGCCGGATTGACCAGGACGGAGGACGATGAAAAATCGGCGTGGACAGAACAACCCCGGTTACATTGGGCACAGTAGAAACATACGCCGCGCTCATTGTTAATTTTTTTGGTGAGCATGGAAAGCCGGGAGGGTATTACTTTTACACCTGCGGCAATCGCCGCGTCTTTCAAAAATAACTCATGAAGACGAGGCTTGGGGGGAGGAAGAAAAATGCCGTCCGGCTCATTGTGAATTCCTTCCTTTGTGCCGAATAAGCCAATCAACTGATCTACCTTGTCATAATAGGGTGCCACGTCCTCATAGCCGATAGGCCAATCATCGCCAAGGCCGTCAATGCTTTTATGCTTGAAATCGTTGGGGCCGAAACGAAGGGAAATGCGTCCCCAATGGTTTGTCCGGCCACCCACCATACGCGATCGGAACCAGTGAAATTCGGTCTTGTTTTTATGCGTATAGGGCTCACCCTCGAGTTGCCATCCGCCGTAAGCGGCATCAAAATCGCCAAAATTCCGTTGCGGTGTGCCGGCTCCTCTTCGCGGCGACTCCCAGGGCCATTTGAGCTGGGTTTGATTTACGGCAGGGTCATACATGGGGCCTGCTTCGAGCAGCGCAACCTTTAAACCAGCTTTTGCCAGAACATAAGCAGCCATGCCGCCGCCCGCCCCTGACCCCACAATACAAACATCATAAACTTTCGAACTTTTCTTAATCTGGAAATCAGGCATAGGGAATTCATTAAATCAATTGGGCTAAATGTAAACCATTGTCGAATAATTCAAAAGTGAAATTTTTCGGGTTCTCAGATCCTGCGGTTGGCTAATGAGTCGCAAGGACCCTCAAAATGTCATACCGGGCACGCTCCGGAGAACCTATGAAACACCAAAACCGGATTCGTGCAAAAGCCTCGACGCCAGGTAAACACACATTGCGTACCGCCCATTGCCTACTGCCTACTGCCTACTTATTAATGCAAGTACGACCAAAACCGGATTCGTGCAAAAGCCTCGACGCCAGGTAAACACACATTGCCTACTGCCCATTGCCTACTGCCTACTTATTTAAGTACGACTTCGCCGTCTCCACAATTCCTTCCCGATAAAGGGTCGTCTTAAAGTCAAACGCCTTGTCAAACTTGCTGCTGCTAAAGAGGTAATCGGAAT
>DATHFS010000054.1:0-5554 GCA_035317975.1 Cyclobacteriaceae bacterium
TTCTATAGCGTGCCCGTCGTCGCGGGAAGGGTATATGGAGAATGGTATTCCATTATCGGCGTGGCAGGAGCGTTTGGTGCCTATGGATTGATAGCGCATGATACGGCGTCAAAAAAAGTCTCCATCGAATTACTGCAAGCCGGCCTTTATTCAGAACTCATCGGCACCATCCTCAAAATCGCCATAGGCAGGACAAGGCCGATTATCACGGAGAATGCATTCGCCTATCATCCCTTCACGGTTTTTGATTATAATTATCATTCCATGCCAAGTGGACATACTACAAGTGCGTTTGCCTTATCCACGGTCATGTCCCGGCATGCTCATACCACATTTTTGAAAATTCTGGCCTACCTGCCAGCCGGCCTTACCATGTTCTCGCGTATTTACCAGCATCAGCATTGGCTATCTGATGAAATTCTGGCAGGGTCCATCGGTTTTGTTGTCGGCAATTGGGTAGTCGATCTGCATGAAGGAAAAAAACACCGCATTAATGTTACTTCCATTGCTCCTCTTGGAATCTCCTATGCTCTTAATAAATGACTATTCCCAGGTAAACTGATCGCAAGGGCAAGCCACAGATTATAGATTTTTTTGTCAAATTTATTAATCTGCGAATCGGCGGCTGTCCGCTTACTCCACTTCAATTTGTCCGCGAAGCAAATCTTCCCATGTATCGCGCTCCCGGATCTGTTTCGCCTTGCCATCAAGGATCAGCACCTCCGCAGGGCGAAACCTCGAATTATATTGGGAAGCCATCGAATACCCGTACGCCCCGGTGTTTTTGATCGCAAGAATATCACCTTCCCTTACTTCATTTAATTTGCGATCGGCTCCAAGGGTATCGGTCTCACATATATTTCCAACTACCGTATAAACTTTTTGGGGACCGTGGGGATTCGAAACATTTACAATTTCATGATAGGCGTCGTACATCATGGGACGGAGGAGGTGATTCAAGCCCGAGTTGACACCGGCAAAGGTGATCGACGGCGTTGTTTTGACGACATTCGTTTTTACCAGCAGATACCCCGCTTCACTTACAAGGTATTTTCCCGGCTCAATCCACAACTCCAGTTTTTTTCCGTAACTCTGATAAAATTCCTTGAACGCTTTACCCAATTTCAATCCGAGGTCATATACATTCGTCACCAGGTCGCCTTCCTTGTACGCCACCTTAAACCCCCCGCCAAAATCGATGAACTTCAACGCGGGAAAATCGCGGGCGATGCTAAAGAGAATTTCGGCCATTTTCAGAAATACATCCGTTTCGGTAATCTCGGATCCGGTATGGATGTGAAGGCCGTTGATAACAATGCGGTATTGTTGGGCCACTTCCATGATCTGGGGAAGCTGGTACACCGAGATCCCGAACTTGGAGTTGATGTGGCCGGTAGAAATTTTATAATTGCCGCCCGCCATAATATGCGGGTTAAGGCGTACCCCGCACGGATAACGGTCACCGTATTTCTGGCCAAACTTCTCCAGCACCGAAAGGTTGTCGAGATTGATGTTCATCCCGAGGTCAACACCCTCAACAATTTCAGCAAAGTCAACACAATTGGGAGTGAAGGTGATTTGATCAGGCGTAAATCCAGCCCGCAGGGCCAGTCTGGCCTCGTTGATAGACACCACGTCCGCGCCACTTCCATGTTTTTTCAAAAGTTTCAGGATCGAAATGTTGGTTAACGCCTTCGCGGCAAACATGATCCGGACGTCGGTACCCGAAAATGCATTCTTCAGGCTTTTCAGCTGGTCGATGATTTTCTGTCCGTCATAAACATAAACCGGTGTACCGAATTCCTGGCAAAGCGAGGTGACGTCAATGCCCTGAAGGGTATATGTTCCGTTTGATAATTCCATCATGCTGTTTAAATAACGAATCCGGTTAAGGCTAACCGCCGCAAATATATCACGAATGCTTTTTCCAAGTATCTTGGTGCCATGAAACTTTTCTTCCGTGAATCCGGCCAGGGGCCGCCGCTCATTATCCTTCATGGACTTTTTGGGTCATCCGATAATTGGCATACCGTAGCCAAAACCTTTGCTGCCACCCATCAGGTCTATCTGGTCGACCAACGCAACCACGGTCAAAGTCCCCACAGCGATGATCTTAACTACCGGCTTCTTGCCGACGACGTGCATCAGTTTGTAGAGGATCTTGGGCTGAAGAATGTAGCCGTGATCGGTCATTCCATGGGCGGGAAAGCAGCAATGAACTTTGCTGTGAAGTATCCTGACCAACTTGAAAAACTAGTGGTGGTCGATATCGCGCCCAAGGCCTACCCGCTTCATCATGATCGCCTTGTTGCCGGAATGAAGGCGTTAGCGCTGGATCAACTCACTTCACGAAATGAGGCTGATTCTATGCTTGCCGCCTACGTACCGGATGCCAGTGAACGGCAGTTTTTATTAAAGAACCTGGTGCGCAAAACCAGTGGCGGATTTCAATGGAAAATAAATGTAAAAGCCATTGATGAGCACCTGACGGAATTAGGAGAAGGAATGCAGTATCCCGGAAAATTTGAAAAACCGACCCTCTTTGTCCGCGGCGCCCGGTCAGGCTACTTCAAACCGGGAGACGAAGACGACATCAGGAAGATTTTTCCCCGCGCGCAGTTTGTTGTCCTGGAAACCGGCCATTGGGTGCAGGCTGAACAACCCGTTGAGTTTGCCAAGGCTGTACTTGCTTTTTTGGATCAATAGTGGACAGCATGACCAGGACTGGAAAATTGTACCTTATTCCTTCCGTTATCGCTGATGGAACACAAGATAAGGTGATCCCATTGCATGTGCGCGAGGTGCTGAAAACGCTTCGCTCCTTTCTCGTCGAAGATGTCCGCACCGTGCGAAGGTACTTCAGCAGCATGAAGGTGTTTGAAAACCTGGACGTACTTCAATTTAGCGTCTTGAATAAAGATACTCCCGAGGCAGAACTCCCCGAATTGATGAGGCCTTTGCTGGAAGGGACCGATATGGGCATAGTTTCGGAAGCGGGTTGTCCGGGTATTGCCGATCCCGGGGCCATCGCTGTGGAGTACGCTCATCAAAAAAAAATTATCGTGGTGCCCTTGATTGGCCCCTCCTCCATCCTGCTGGCCTTGATGGCGTCTGGATTAAACGGTCAGCACTTCGCATTTCACGGTTATTTGCCTGTGGCGGAAAAAGAGACGGCCAAATCCATCAAAGAATTTGAACACGAGTCGAGACTAAAAAAGCAAACCCAGATTTTTATAGAGACTCCCTATCGCAATGCAAAACTATTGCAAAATCTGATTCTGCATCTTCAACCCGATACGCGGCTTTGTGTGGCTGTGGACCTCACGTCACCGTCGGAAAGGATTATTTCAAAACCGGTTCGCGATTGGAGACGCGAGAGCGTTGAAATGCCGAAATCACCTGCTATTTTCCTGTTTCTGGCGTAAAATTCGAAATCCTATCAAATCGATCCGCTGGTAATTCTTGAAATCTCTAAATCCTGATTAAATTTGCGGCCTTGTTAAAAAACTAATTCATACTCCATGCCTTATTTATTCACTTCCGAATCGGTTTCCGAGGGTCATCCTGATAAAGTTGCCGATCAGATATCCGATGCATTAATCGACTATTTCCTTGCCTATGATCCTAATTCAAAAGTCGCATGCGAAACGCTGGTGACAACCGGTCAGGTGGTCCTGGCGGGCGAAGTGAAGTCGGAAGCCTACCTCGATGTACAGGATATTGCCCGCGAAGTCATTAATAAGATTGGATACACCAAGAGTGAATACATGTTTGAGGGCAACTCGTGCGGGATCCTGTCAGCTATTCATGAGCAATCACCGGATATTAATCAGGGGGTCGAACGTAAAAAGAAGGAAGATCAGGGCGCCGGAGACCAGGGAATGATGTTTGGGTATGCCACGAATGAGACCGACACGTATATGCCCCTCCCGCTCGAACTTGCTCACCTGCTTTTGCGCGAACTGGCCGTTATCCGGAGGGAAGGAAAGGTGATGACCTATTTGCGCCCGGATGCCAAATCCCAGGTAACCATTGAATACAGCGATGATAATAAACCGCAGCGGATTGACGCTATCGTCGTTTCCACGCAGCACGATGATTTTGATAAGGATGTGGTGATGTTGAAAAAAATCCGCGAAGATGTCATTGCTATTCTTGTACCGCGCGTTATGAAAAAACTGCCTAAGCGCGTACAGAAACTTTTTAATAACGATATCAACTATTTTGTGAACCCTACCGGCAAATTTGTGATCGGTGGACCGCATGGTGATACGGGGTTGACCGGAAGGAAGATTATCGTGGACACCTACGGCGGAAAAGGGGCTCATGGCGGCGGAGCGTTCTCAGGAAAGGACCCGTCCAAAGTAGACCGGTCGGCAGCCTATGCCACCCGGCACATCGCCAAAAACATGGTGGCGGCCGGGGTATGCGATGAAGTCCTGGTTCAGGTTGCTTATGCCATCGGCGTAGCCCAACCGGTAGGGCTCAATGTGAACACGTACGGGACCTCCAAAGTCAACATGACGGATGGCGAAGTCGCAAAGAAAATCTCTAAGATCTTCGACATGCGCCCTTATTTTATCGAAGCCCGGTTCAACCTTAGAACACCGATTTATGCAGAAACGGCCGCCTATGGCCACATGGGCCGGGAAACGAAAATCGTTGAGAAAGTTTTCAACAAGGGCAAGAAAACCGAAAAAAGGGTGAAGGTGGAGCTTTTCCCATGGGAAAAACTGGACTATGTGGAGGCCGTTAAAACGGCTTTCAAGATTAAGTAATAGGCGGGTTCACGCAAAGACCGCAAAGGGTAACGCAAAGTGCGCTAAGTAATTTAACTTTTCATCACCGCAAAGTTGCCGAGCGTCTGAGGGGGTTATGAAAAATTGAAAAGGGCTCCCCTGGGGAGCCCTTTATTTTTTATGTTCTTTGCGCCTTCTTTGCGCACTTTGCGTGAAACAGTTTTAAGCCTGGCTTCAAACCCGGCCATTCTTTATTTTCGTTTTGAATTTTTTGATCTGCGTGCGGAGCGCCTCGGTGGCGAGATCGGTGGCCGCCTCGAACGAGCGCGCCTGTTCTTTGGCAAAAAGCTGGTAGCCCGGCACCTTCAATTTTATTTCCACTGTTTTATTCTCAATGCCTTCATTATTGAGTCGGAGGAAAACCTCTCCATCCACCAACCGGTCATAAAACGTTTCCAATTTATCGAGTTTGCTTTGAATGAAATCAATCAGCCGGCGATCGGCAACAAAGTGAATGGAATGAACTTGGAGTTTCATAAAAAAAAGTTAAAGTGAAACAATAAACTGTCCCCACCTGATTTCAGACCTGTGGGTCAGGTCACCTTATCGGGCAATTCACCATAGGCGTTGGTTAAAATTTGGTTATCCTTTATGTTCATCATCTAAATCTGAAAATCAGTTAATTCGGCGATTAGGCCTTGGGGTGAGCCTGATCAAACACTTTTTTAAGCTTGTCGATGGAGTTGTGCGTGTAGACCTGCGTAGCGGCCAGGCTGGTATGTCCCAACAGGTCTTTCAGGGCGTTGATCTCAGCG
>DATHFS010000055.1:0-2800 GCA_035317975.1 Cyclobacteriaceae bacterium
TACGGGGCATTTCCAAATCCAGCAGCACGACGTCGGGCCATTTTTTCTTGCTTTGCTCAATAAAATCTCGTCCGTTCCCGGCCTCGGTTACTTCACCCACGCGTGGAAACACTTTGATAAGGTTGATCATGGCCTTGCGGAACAAGGTGTGATCGTCTACGATACTGACATTGATCTTAGCCATGGAGAGGAATCATTATTTTCACCATTGTCCCGGAAGGGTTATTTTTATTAAAGTGAAGTTGTCCGCCCAATAAGGCTACGCGGTTTTCAAGGTTGACCAGGCCCAGCCCCAACTGCACTTTCATCATATCGTGTTCTTTTGGAAAATCAAACCCGATTCCATCGTCGGCTATGGTGACTGTAAGGCCCTCGGTATTCCAGAGAAACCGGATATCGATACGTTGGGCCGCCCCGTGTCGTATGGCATTGCTAACCGATTCCTGGATGATACGAAACAATAATGTCTCCTGATGTGTATCCAACGAAGCGGGGTTACCGTCTTCATTAAAGTCGACCGGGATGGAACCTTTCACGCTAAGACGGCTGCCCATTTCTATTACCGTTTGGGCCAGGCCAAAGCGTTCCAGTGTGCTCGGTTTCAGATCCCACGAGATTCTGCGTACGGTCTCATGGGTATCATCTACCAGCTGACGGACGTCTCCTGCCAGGGCAGCAGAGAATTCTTTTCCTATCATGGAATTGACTTGTGCACGAACGGTCATTAACATCATTCCTACGTCATCGTGAAGGTCTTTTGAAACGCGTTGTCGTTCATTTTCCTGGGATTCCAATGCTGCCTGGAGCATTTTGCGTTGGTAGTCCACTTCGAGGGCGCTCCGCCGCAATTGTTCCTCAATCATCTTCTTCTGATAAAAGGCAACAAAGAGAATGATGGCCACGGCCATGAACAACATGCCGGCCGTGCCGATGACAAAGATGAGGACAATTTGATTTTCAGAAGGCGACATAGCTAAAAAAAGGAAGTCACAAGGACTTCATGGGGGATTTGGTGCTCACATAAAAACCCGCGGCAAAAAGAATGTTTTTGATCATGCCGAGGAAGTTGTGAAAGCTCCAGTAGATCTTAAAGTCGTCGTTCAATACGGTTACCAAATAATGACTCACGATCCACAGGAAAAGATTACCAGCGAAATAGACGAGTACACCGACATTGATCCAAAACATCGGAAGCTGATACACCACCAATGTCGGCAGGTCTTTCATGAGTTTATAAAAGAACAGAACAGCCAGAACGATGAAAAAACAAGCTAAAATAATATTGGTGTATGAGTTTATTTTTTCCTGTTGAATAAACAAAACATTGGCAACTAAAAATAAAACATAAAAGAAGGCAACGACAACAAATCCCTTGAACAATTTCGGGTTATTAAATGCCTTATAATATAGGATCAGGAGCAATATGAATTCAGCCAGCCGGTATGCGTCACCGACATAATTGGGCCCGATTTTCAATTCGGAATGATAAAGAGCGGCCATGTCGCATGTAATTGAAACTCCTAGTAAGATCAACAGAAGTTTCAATTCTTTCGTCATCGATCGAAATCTGACCAGTCCCAAAAAGAAGGGAATCAACGTTGTCGCTGTGGACAGTTTAGCAATAAAATAGGCGGTTTCCAGACTCATTTCGTATGAACTTAAGTTAGCAAAATGGCGGGCATGGATAAGATTGGTCACCACCCAACTGGCGAACAGCCTTTAATTTTCCTTTGGCTGCTTTGCCGGAGGACCAAATGTTCGTTCCCTTTTCGTCAGCCCCTACCAGAACCAATGTCTTTTGCCCCTTTTCATCGATAGCATGATAAAACCGGATGCCCATGCATCCGGGTTGGCTCAGAATATTCGTCAGAATTTCCTTACCAAAAAAATGGGCGCGAACTTCATGATGGTCCTGATGTCGCTGAATGAATTTTTTCAGTCTTGCTTCGGGGAGAAGAGAACCTTCTTTTCCAGTAAAACGGTAACTCTTTTTCTTTGCCATAGTGGGGGTTGTTTGATTGTTGAACAGGCTGGAAGATATTTATTTTATTTTCTTCGTTTTTTTGACTTGTCGATCCCTCTATATTTGCCGGCACGAAAGACTACCATTTCATGGCCCGCTCCAAGACCTCCAAACTCACCCTCAGCGTTCACGCCGGCTCAAAGGGCGATCCTCAGTATCACGGTCTCGTGACCCCCATTTATCCCTCCTCTGCCTACGATTACGAATCGGAAGTGCTTTATCCGCGGTACTTCAATACACCGAATCAAAGGGCGGTGGCCGAAAAGATGGCCGCCCTGGAAAACGGCGAAGACGCCATTGTACTCAGCTCAGGCATGGCAGCCATTATGACTTCCTTGTTGGCCATGGTGAAGCTGGGGGATCATATCCTGTTTCAAACGGATCTTTACGGAGGCACGCAGCACGCCGCACTCAAAGAACTCAATCGATACGGGATTGATTACAGCCTTGTGGATGTCACCGACCTGAAAGCCTTTGAAAAGGGAATCCGCCCAACGACCCGGGTGATCTACATAGAAACGCCATCTAATCCGCTGATGAAAATCACCGACCTGGCAGGGGTAGCCAAATTGGCCCGGCGGCACGGACTGATCACCGTTATCGACAACACCTTTGCCTCACCGGTCAACCAAAACCCGATCGACCAGGGTATCGATATCGTTACCCACAGTGGCACCAAGTATATCGGGGGTCACAGCGATCTCTGTTGCGGAGTCGTGGTGGCGTCAAAAAAAATAACACAAAAAATAAAGGCGAGTGCCGTGAACTTTGGCGGCA
>DATHFS010000056.1:0-4111 GCA_035317975.1 Cyclobacteriaceae bacterium
TGCAGGAGATGGACATCGCCAGGTGATTGTCGCGGATGCCGGGGCATCCGGATTGGCACGCTTGTCAGCCAAGGATCTAAACGGGAAAATTATCTGGCAACATGAGTTCCCACGGATTGTTGGTACGCCTGCTCCGCAGAATACCGGAGGCGTTATTTTCTGGCAGGCAGGTCATTTTACAGACCCGCGCCGTCAGGATATTCTCGCCACCACTCAACGTTCGAAAATGCATAGCGAGGAGACGTTCCTGCTTTCCGGTGTCGACGGACATGTGATATGGCACCGCGATAAACAGATCAGTAAACGCGGAGTAGGCGGCAACACCTTCGCGGTGGCCGATTACGACGGTGACGGCCTCGATGACCTTGGTTCGCTGTGGCCAAGTATTCTCTATTTGATGAAAGGCAATACCGGTGAGGATATCCTGGCGATGGACGCGAAATGGAAACAGGTATATGCCAAACAGGTGTATTTCGGTCACGCTGTGGCTGGAAATTTCCTGAATGAGGGAAAGCCCGCGATTTACTTCAGCGGTCAGCTGATGACGGGTGTGATCCGGTTGGATGGCACACTGGTGTGGTTTGATGCATTGGATAAAAGCCCGGCGTATATGCCATCGTTCGGCGACTTTGATGGCGACCGACGCGCCGACGTGATCAGCTGGGGTTACGAAGAGGGCACGCGATCTTATGACCTGGCGTCGGGCAAGCTGAAGTGGACTATGCCGAATCCCGCGGGAGCAGATGCCAATTTAAAGAATCCCGCTGATGAGGTACGGGGAACGGCTAGCGCCGACCTGGATGGCGATGGCCGGGATGAGGCCCTTGTCGTGGCAGATAATACCCTCTATTGTCTGGGTACGTCTAAGGAGGGCTCGAGAGGAGAGGTACGCTGGAAAATCAAATTTCCGGCATCTGTTGGTCCTCCAACAGTGGCCACACTTGACGACAGTGGCCGTGTTTCGGTGCTGGTGGCCGGCGCGGATGGTTTTGTGTATTGCCTCAGATGAACGAATAAATATTCTTTAGACCAATTGATTTCAAATTCTTCGTCAGGGATGTCCAGGAAATGCAGGTCGCAAATAAATACCTAATTAAGGGTGAGAAATCCAGGGCGCTCACGAGGTCGCATTGCAGTATAATCTTCAAAATGAAAGAACTTTTGAGATCGAGACGGATATGGAATCGAAACTTCCAAAAATAATTTAATCGTGCATGTCCGGTATTCAACCGTGGAGTGTCTAAATTACACAAAGCAAGCCCAGCTCTTGTTCAGTGAAGGGCAACATTTAACACAAAAACCAAATATGAAAACAACTAAACTCTTTGCTAAATGCATCATCGTAGGAATAATCATGTGCTCGTATGCAAGTTTCGCTCAGAAATCACAGGACATGGTGAGGAACGAGAAGGTCATTAGACAGTATTATGCCGCTTATGAGAAAAAAGATTGGCATATGTTGGAGCTGATTCTCGCCGACGGGTTTACGTTCACCAGCCCAGCTGGTGATGATCATATTAATTTAAAGCTATACAAGGAAAGGTGCTGGCCAAATGCCACGAATACCAAAAGGTTTGATTTGAAAAAGATTGTTATTGATGGAGATGATGCCTTTGTATTATACAACGGCTGGACGATGGACGATAAATTATTCCGGAACACTGAGCATTTTAAACTTAAAGAAGGAAAAATAGAGGAGAATGAATGTTTTTTTGGAACTGGCATAAGCTTTCCTAATAATCCTGGAAAATAGAGGTGTCTTGCGGGCGTGACGATCAGCTATTTTTCATTCTGCTCCGCAACTGCCAATCCCACGGTTGTGCTCAGGACGGAGTAGTGGCGAGCTGATCAAATATCGCTACACCTCTGCATTTCTTTCCAGCGCCCTGTTTTGAGTCCAAATTTTATGATTTTGACAAAGAAATAGACTCATCAATGACCTTGATTAGAAACGATAGAAAAATTATCAGGAAAATCGGACAAAAAGAAGATTTGCTTTTGATTGGATTATTTGATCTTTTGGATGCCAAATGAGGATAACGGGTCTGTTTGACACTTATACAGTGAGGCATAGGTCGAGGATTTGGACGTAACCATGAAAACGCCGTTAATTACCCGAGAAGGTTTAGAAAAGTTAAAAACTGAGTTGGATCATTTGTGGCGCGTTGAACGGCGAGACACCACGCAAAAGGTATCCTGGGCGGCAGGCCTTGGGGATCGTTCTGAAAATGCAGATTATCATTACAATAAAAAGCGCCTGCGCGAAATTGACCGGCGCGTGCTCTATTTACGCAAATGTATTGATGATTTGAAAGTCGTGAATTATTCACCCTTTCAGGAAGGCAAAGTACTGTTTGGTGCGTGGGTAGAAATTGAAAATGACCGAGGCGAAAAAAAACGCTTCCGTATAGTCGGGTATGATGAGATTTTTGATACCAAGGATTACATCTCTATAGACTCACCTATGGCACGCGCACTGATGAAAAAAGAAGTGGGTGATGAAGCTGTAGTGAAAACAGATGCGGGTGAGTTTGTCTGGCATGTTACCAAAATTGAGTACCGGAAATAACGTTTGTTTCTCGGATGGAGCATCAAGGAAAATCGGATTGCACTTTTTTCTGCCCCTGCGCACTGTTTATAAAAAGATGCACGTGATATCACTTCAAGTATAGCGGATTTATCGTTCCGCTTTGGAAAAAGGCAGTAAAGATGACTTCTCATATCGCCATTTGTTGGGGAAAATGTGAATGACCATTTGGTTGATGTCAACAAAATGGTTGAATGAAGAGATGCTGTTTGACATTTAGCCGCATCAAGGCTGGAATATACAGGAATCCGACATTGTAGCGCTGATTGTTGAAGGGGGCGGTCTCGGAGGAAGCTTCCAGATCTCGGCTGAAGCATCCGCTCGTATCTGCCCTTGTTCGTTGAAAATGACATGATAATGACTGGAACACTAATGCCATAAATAGCTGATTATTAATATTATGAGTAATTACTTTCTAAATATCAAGCATAATAAGCTAAATTTGATACAGCATAATAAGCTAAAAAGAATACAACATAATAAGCTAATTTTAATACATGGCCACTCCGCAAGAAAAGCTTGCTAGTTCTCTAGACGTATTGCGCACATTCCAAGATGAGAATGGCGCGGCAGCCATCCGGGCGAAAGACCTATCCAGGACACACAAAGACCGGCTGGTTGAAAATGGATTTTTAGAGGAAATAATGAAAGGCTGGTACATTCCTTCAAAGCCAGGCGATCAGAAAGGGGATAGTACCGCATGGTATTCCTCTTATTGGCAATTCTGTAAAATTTATTTAGCTGAACGTTTTGGGGACAACTGGTCACTATCGCCGGAACAATCACTTCAGATCCATAGCGCAAACTGGGCAGTACCCAAACAGTTGCTCGTCCGTTCACCAAAGGCCAGGAATAAAGTCACCTCTTTTCCACACGGCACATCTTTATTTGACGTTCGCGCTAGTCTGCCTGAGCCTGCCGATAGTGTTGAAATAGAAGGGCTGAGACTCTTCTCACTTCCGTCAGCATTAATAACTTCATCGCCATTAGTTTTCACGAATACTCCAACGGACATCCGTATTGCTCTTTCTATGGTCCGTGACTCGTCCGATATCCTTCCTGGGCTTTTGGAGGGTGGGCACAGTGTAATTGCTGGCCGATTGGCAGGTGCCTTTCGAAATGTAGGAATGAATCGGATAGCTGACGAAATAGTACAGACAATGGGAAGTGTTGGGTATGATGTTCGCGAGAATGATCCATTTACTTCAAGACTAAATTTTCCCGGTACAGGGAGACCGATCTCGCCTTATGTAAGCCGAATAAGAATGATGTGGCACTCTATGAGGGAGGTGATGGTTGATCGGTTTCCAAAGGCCCCCGGGTTACCAAAGGATATCGAGACTTTCTTGAAACATGTTGAAGAAATATATGTGACAGATGCTTATCACTCATTGTCTATAGAGGGATATAAAGTTACGCCAGAATTGATTGAACGCGTTCGGAGTGGAACGTGGAATCCGAAGGTTAACGATAACGAGCAAGAAGAAAAAAATGCGCTCGCGGCAAGAGGATATTATCAGGCCT
>DATHFS010000057.1:0-4013 GCA_035317975.1 Cyclobacteriaceae bacterium
GCACTTTGCCGGTTATTTTATCCAGCGCGATAATCGACGGCTCATCGACTACTACTTTGTCTTTACTGATGATTAGCGTATTTGCTGTGCCCAGGTCTATAGCAATGTCGTTAGTGAAAAAATCAAATAGTCCCATTCCGTTAGTTCCTCTAAGATAAATTAAAAATCAGGTTCGAAATTACAGAAATAATACGGTCATTTTTCAGCCTTTCACGCCTAAAACTTACATGGTGAACTCCAGGTTGATCAATGTTTGAAATGCCTGAACCCCGTGAACACCATTGCCATGTTATACCGGTCACAAAGGTCAATTGAGTCCTTATCCTTGATAGAACCTCCGGGCTGAATGACGGCCTGGATGCCTTGTTGATGCGCGATTTCTACACAATCGGGAAAAGGAAAAAACGCATCCGAAGCCATAACAGCCCCCTTCAGATCAAATCCCATGCTTTTGGCTTTTTCAATGGCTTGCTTGAGCGAGTCTACCCGACTGGTTTGACCCACGCCGCTGGCCAACAGTTGCCCTTCGACAGCCAGGACAATGGTATTCGATTTCGTATGTTTTGCAATTTTACTGGCAAACAGCAGCGCCTTTATTTCCACTTCGGTAGGGGACCTCTTTGTTACGGTCTTCAAGTCCTCGCGGGAATCGGTTTTGAAATCGGCTTCTTGTTCAATAACTCCGTTCAGGAGGCTCTTGAATTGCCTTTTGACGTGAAGTTCTTGTTTCTGTTTGAGGATGATCCGGTTCTTCCTGGACCGGAGTAACTCCAGCCCCTCTTTTGTATAATCCGGGGCAATCAGAATTTCAAAAAAAAGTTTATTGATCTCTTCCGCTGCGTCACGATCCAATGTCTGGTTAGTGGCCAGGACGCCACCGAAAGCTGAAACGGTATCGGCCTGGAACGCTTTTACATAAGCGTTTTTTACCGTAGTGCCCGTCGCTACGCCGCAGGCATTGGTGTGCTTGATCACCACAAATGAAGTTTCGCCCTTGAATTCGGCTAACAGATTCAATGCTGCATCGACATCGACGAGATTATTATAGGAAAGTTCCTTGCCGTTGAGCTGATCAAAAAGCGCATCCAGGTCGCCAAAGAATGTACCCCGTTGGTGAGGATTTTCGCCGTACCGCAATACTTTCCCGTGTTGTTCACTCACTTTTAAACCGGGGATCTGCTGCTCCAGGTTAAAGTAATTAAAGATGACCGAATCGTAATGAGACGTAACATCAAACGCCATCGTAGCAAAGCGCTGGCGGTCGGCTAACTCCGTTGAGCCGTTTTTTCTTTTAAGAAGGTCCAGTAGTTCACCGTATTGATCCCGGGAAGAAACGATCAGGACGTCATTGTAATTTTTAGCCGTCCCCCGGATAAGGGCAATGCCACCGATGTCAATTTTCTCTACAATTTCATCCAAACTCTTTCCTTTTTGAACCGTCTCGGAAAAGGGATACAAATCCACGATGACCAGGTCGATCGGAGCAATCGAAAATTCCTTTGCCTGCTGTACATCTGCGGGGTCATTCCGCCGGAACAAAATTCCGCCAAAAATAGAAGGATGAAGGGTCTTCACACGGCCACCGAAAATGGAAGGATAGCCTGTGACTTTTTCCACCGGGGTAACCGGATAGCCCAGTTTCTCAATAAATTCCTGCGTTCCACCGGTGGAAATAAATTCCACGCCAGAGGCAGCCAGTTCTTTTATGATTGGTTCGAGATTATCTTTATAAAAAACGGAAATGAGGGCCCGGGTAATTTTTTTTAATTGCATTTACAAATTGCGGTTTGGTCTTTTTTGAAGCACCAAAAGTAGGCTTATCATTTGAAAAATTGAAGGTTTGGAAAATTAAAACAATGACGTGTGAAACTCTTTATTCAGGTAGAAATCGGCCATTGGCAGGAAAGTGGTTATGATAAGCCGTGGCTTCATTTCGCTTCATCCTTATCGAGCGATGTAATGGGCACCGATCTGGATAACCAATCTGAGGCCATGGTAGCGGATCTCGTCCTCAATCTGATCGATCGGTCGGATCTGGTTTTTCTCCTGATACAAGCCCACCAACCTCATCTTCCTTTAGGCGCTGCTTCAAAGGTCTTTCATTATTCCCTCCAGCACCAGGAACGCATAGGACGGGTAGTGCTTTCCGGAGAACATGAAGAGGCTGAACAGATCGCCGGCCGCTTTGCCGCGAAGTTCATCAAGGAGAATAACGAAGAGAAAATCAAGGACCTAATCAAGGAATTCGCTCAGTAATCTTCTTCCGGAACATGCTCAAATTCGATGGAGAAGTCATCGGCGTCCATAAAAGCCGGAAACTTGTCGCGATAGGACTGCAATGAATTGGCGCTAAGGATCGTTGTCCGAATCGCTTCTATTCCCTCGACAGAAAATACACTTTCACCTTTGGGGCTGATGATAGACGACTGGCCGCTGTATTCGATACTGTGGCCATCGCTCCCTACCCGGTTCACACCCACGACATAGCTCAGGTTTTCGATCGCCCGGGCTTTCAACAAAGCTTCCCAGGCAGCAATGCGCACTTTGGGCCAGTTGGCCACATACATCAATACATCATAGGAAGCTTTTTTTTGAGAGGCGTTCCACCGGTTGCGGCTCCAAACCGGAAAACGAAGATCATAACAAATCAGCGGACAAATCCTCCAGCCTTTCCAGTGACCGATCAAAAGGCTTTCACCGGATGTGTAGATATGATGCTCCTCCCCCATGCGAAAGAGGTGACGCTTGTCATAGGTTTTGAAGCTCCCGTCGGGCTCCATCCACAACAATCGGTTATAAAAGCGGCCGTGCACGCTGGCAATGAAACTTCCCATCACCAGTGCCCCCGTTTGACTGGCCATTTGCTTCATCCACTTGAACGTGCGCATATTCATCACCTCCGCGAGCCGGGAAGCCTTCATGGTAAATCCCGTCGTAAACATTTCCGGAAGGACAATCACGTCCGTCGATTCGCCGATTTGCCAGATCTTCTCCTCAAACATGGCCAGGTTGGCCCCCACATCCTCCCAATGAAGGTCTGATTGAATTACGGTGATTTTTAAGTCTTGCATGTAGTTTATTACAGAGTTCCCTTGCTCACATTGTTACGAAGACACTTCAGTGCGCCGGCACAAAGGTCAATTCTTTCAGACATAATCCAAATTTAGTCCTGAGTCCCTGGAGGTCGAAATGATTCCGCCCCTTCAGGGCTTCAAACTCATCGATGATCAGAACGAAGGGCTTCGCCCTTCGCTGTTGCTTAGCGCCCTTTCAGGGCTCTCAGGCAGGTACCCGAATAAAAGAGAGATGGACTTCAGTTTTTACACAGCCTCTAAGGACTAAAGTTGGTTCAAAATCCTGCCTGCCTCCCGCAAAGTCTCCTCTTCCTTCGCAAAACAAAAGCGGAGAAGGTGATCCTGGACGTTGCCTTCATAAAATACCGAAACCGGAATGGACGCAAGTTTATGTTCTTTTGTTAACCATTCTGCCATGGCTATGTCTGATTTGTCCGAGATCGATTTGTAAGAAAGAAGTTGAAAATAGCTCCCGCTACAGGGCAGGGGTTCAAATGAGGATTTCCTGATCTGCTCCAGAAAGAAATTGCGTTTCTGTTGAAAGAATTCCCCCAAATGCAAATAGTTCGCCGGGTTGGACATAAACTCTGCCAGGGCGAGCTGCACGGGGGTATTTACGCTGAACGTGATGAACTGATGCGCCTTCCGGATTTCTTTTGTCAACGGTTCAGCCGCGACAGCATACCCTACCTTCCAGCCCGTGGCGTGAAAGGTCTTTCCAAACGAAAAGACCGCCACACTCTGCGAAGCAAGGCCTGGGAATTTCAACACACTTTGATGGGGGATCTTGTCAAAAATAATTCGTTCATAGACTTCATCGCTCAGCACCAGGATGCCATGCTTCAGCGCTATTTCCTCCAGCGTCTTTAGATCCTGTTCACTCAGGACCGACCCGCTCGGGTTGTGGGGTGTGTTGATCATGATCATCCTGGTGCGAGG
>DATHFS010000058.1:0-3464 GCA_035317975.1 Cyclobacteriaceae bacterium
GTGTTGAAGTTAGGGGGTCCCTATATAGCCAGATACTACCAACATCAACACAGTATCTGTGCTGAAGTGTTGAAGTGTTTATGTGTTGAAGTTGGGGAATCCCCTATTTGGCCGGGTAACACCAACATCAACACCTCCGCACATCAACACGTCAACACATTGTTTGTGCTGAAGTGTTTATGTGTTGAAGTGTTGAAGTTAGGGGGTCCCTATATAGCCAGATACTACCAACATCAACACAGTATCTGTGCTGAAGTGTTGAAGTGCTAATGTGTTGAAGTTGGGGGATCCCCTATTTAACCGGGTACTACCAACATCAACACTTCCGCACATCAACACATCAACACAAGTCAGCGCTCCTTTTTCTCCTCCAGTAAATTAATTGTCCGCGATTTCAAATCCCCGATGGCAGGCAGCTCGTTGAAGGGCTTATCCAAATAAAAGTAAGCGGTTGCCGAAACATCGTCTTCGCGGTAGTAGTTGGTCCAGCCTTGGGGAAAATCCGGATTCAGGATGTCCGGAACGGGATTCATTTCCAGGAGCTTGTGGAATTGTTTACCGGCAACGCTCACCGGTTTTAAAACGGCTCCTTTCTTTTTTAATCTTCTCACAAAATCCGTTCCTTCTCCACCGATCTGCTGGAAAGTGACTTTACATTGACTTTCAAAATAGACCGGATCCGGAACATGGTAGCGGTAAAAACTCCATTGCTTGTTTTTTGCATCCGCCAACGGACATCCCGAATAGCGATGTGCATACATGCCCTGACCCCAGGCTGTACCAATGTAATCTTCCGTCCCCGTGCCGATTAACGTTGGAAATTCCGATTCTCCGTCAAGAAACATTTTTACTTCACCCTCTCCCCACCAACTGCTTTCATAAATACTGTCGGCTATGACGCCGACATTCATTCCTAAAAACCGACCCTTCCCGGAAACGGATGGAAGTACCACAAAATCTCTTCCCAACTTCGTCTTATTCTCCCGGTTCCAATAGGTATGGAAATAGAATACCGGTTTGTCATGTTTCTCGACCGTCGTGAGATCAATATCATAAAACAGCGTGACGGGAGTTTTGGATTCGTTGATGATCACTACCCTGGCCGCAGTATTAAACGGCATCGGAATGTGGCAGTTAAAGGATCGCCCTTCCGGGTCGGAAAAGAATTCGCTTTCAAAGGGTACCCTTCTTCCCAACCCTATTCCAAAAAAATCACCCAGGGGAGCCGAGACGGCCGGGGTCCTGGCATCATCCCAATACATTTCAAGGCGTACGGACCGTAACATAACAGGAGAGCGTTCGTTAACGGTAAGCCAGATACGTTCAACAATGCCAGCTCCTTTATAATCCAGCATCACTTTCGAACTTTGAGCAGGGACTTCATCAAAGGCATGCCCCTTCGCCCCTTTATTTTCCTTGCCGCCTGACCCTTTATTGCCAGTTGGATTTTCAAAACTGGCCCACCGTGTTTGCTTGCCAACCGGAATCTCATATATCTCCTGGGCCCCTACGCGGAAGGAAACACAAATCAGGAGGATAAAGTAACTGAAAATGTTTTTCATAGTGGGATTGTAATTGAGGATGAATCATTAGTTGCAGCTATAAATATCAATCATTTTTAGCACACCCTTATTGAATACTGAATACCGATCTATACCAATTACTGATTGCCCGAATTGGATTCCCTCCAGTCCAATATCCATCGACTAAATAATTTCAAAAATTCCTGCAACCTTTTCCGCTTCCCCGGGTATTATAGGCAAAGGTGAAACAAATCCTATGAAAGGAACCTCTCTGGGAGAGTTTGAAGAACTGGTCCTGCTGGCCGTTGGCGTCCTGTTTGACGATGCTTATGGCCTCGCTCTTGTTGATGAACTTGAAAAACAAACCGGCCGCAATGTGATGATCAGTTCCGTGCACAAGGCCCTCGTAAGGCTGGAAGACAAAGGCTATTTGAAATCGCATAGGGGAGGCGCTACGGAGCTCCGGGGAGGAAGGGATAAACGGTTGTACAGGCTCACGCAGGCCGGGATAAAAGTACTGAGTCATTCCAGGGAGGTGCGTAACTCCATGTGGAAACAAATTCCAAAAATCGTCTGGGAGGGCAGCAAAATATGAAGCCTTCTCCACCCCGCAACCAGCCACCGAATTGGGCGGTGCGTTTTTTCCGTTGGTACTGCAACGATCATCTGTCCGACGCGGTACTGGGCGACATGCTGGAACTTTACGCCAGGAGACGATCGGCGAAAGGAAAAAGCAAAGCCGACGCTCTCTTCATTTTGAATGTACTTCTCTTTCTTCAACCCTTTGCCATCAAAAGAAAATCAAATTCAACACAAGCAAATTCTATCGCCATGTTTCAAAACTATTTCAAGATTGCCTGGAGAACCATGTCCCGCCAAAAAATGTACACCGGCATTAAGATCGGAGGCTTTGCCCTCGGCCTTGCTACGTGTATCCTCATTTTCCTGTTCATACGGCACGAAATCAGCTACGACAAACAGTATAAAGCCGGTGCACACCTCTACCGGGTGTACAACGATTACAGGGGACCGGATGGTGGCAAATGGACTTCTTTTCCGGCTTCGATCGTCCATATTCTGAAGAGCGATTTTCCGGAGGTGGAGAAAGCCGGCCGGTTAATACCGTACAATGGTTGGTTCAATGCAGGAAGCAACCTGTTCAGACCGGCTGACAAACTTGAAAATTCCTATGAAGAGGGCTTTGCTTATGCGGATCAGGAGCTTCTTGAAGTTCTGGAGATCCCCATGGTTTATGGAAATCAGCTTCACGCCCTGGACAAACCAAACACCGTGGTTCTCTCGAAACGCAAAGCCGACAAGTATTTTCCAAATGAAGACCCCACCGGACGAACGATCATTTTAAATGAAGATAAAACCAAACCGTATACAATCGGAGGGGTGATGTACGACTCCCCCGCGAATACGCATCTTCAATTTGATTTCCTGCTCACCCTGACCGGCGTGGAATTCTGGCCTGGAGAACAAACAAGCTGGTGTTGCTGGAACTACAACGCTTATGTCAGATTGAGGCCTGACGCCAACCCTGCGCAATTGGAGACGAAGCTCCTCTCGATCAGAGACACCTACTACGTCGGTTACCTGCAGGAGACCGGGAATCAATCGGCTGCCGATGTGAAAAAGTACCAACACTTTCGTTTACAGCCGGTAGCGGAAATTCATCTTCAATCTGAAGGGATAAGTGATTCTATCCCTCACGGTGATATCCGTTACATCTGGCTTTTCGGAGGAATAGCCATTTTTATCCTTCTTCTGGCGTGCATCAACTTTATCAATCTTTCTACCGCCAAGTCGGCCAACCGCGCGAAGGAAGTTGGCTTGCGAAAAGTAGTAGGTTCTGCCCGGGGCTACCTGGTCAGGCAGTTTCTTACGGAGTCCCTCGTATATAGTTTTGTTTCCTTTGTTCTTGCCATTCTTGTTGTT
>DATHFS010000059.1:0-2391 GCA_035317975.1 Cyclobacteriaceae bacterium
TATCAGACTTCCCTGTCAAAAAATTCCACGCATCGGTTTCTTATTCAGCCCGAAGTAATGACAATGAATGAAACCGTAATAAAGGGAGAAAAAGAAGAAGACCGGGCACTCAGCTCTCAATCCAGAAATGACATTACGGGAGAAGAACTTATCAAAGTGCGTGGCGCCACCCTGGGGGAGGCATTGACCGGAGTCACCGGTGTTTACACACTCCAATCCGGGCCATCTATTTTCAAACCCGTGATCCATGGCCTCCACAGCAATCGCATTCTTGTATTTAATAATGGTGTAAGGCAGGAAGGGCAGCAGTGGGGCTCCGAACATGCCCCTGAAATCGATCCATTTATTGCAACAAAGCTCTCCGTCATTAAAGGCGCTTCAAGCATACGATATGGTTCAGATGCGATAGGAGGGGTGATCCTGGTAGAACCTTCCGCCTTACCCGATACGCCCGGAGTGAGCGGCGAATTCAATACCGTTTCCGCAAGCAATAACCGCATGGGTGTGGTTTCGGGAATTGTTCAGGGAGCGTTCGGTAAAAAACTGACCGGTTTAAGTTGGAGGGCACAAGGAACTTACCGCAGGGCGGGAAATTCAAAAACACCCCGGTATTATATGGAGAATACAGGCTTTGAAGAAGCCAATTTCTCAACGGCGCTGTCTTATAAAAGGAAAAATTATGGCGGAGAAGTCTATTACAGCCAGTTCAATACCCAGCTTGGAATTTTTTCCGGCACCCATGCAGAAACGATTAATGATGTCGAGGCGGCCATCAATCGACCGGAGCCCATTACTCCTTCCTATTTTAGTTATGCGCTGGACCGACCCTATCAACAGGTGAAACATGACCTGATCAAAGCAAGCGCATTCCTGATATTCAACAACCAAAGCAGACTGGATGTAGTCTTTGCAAGACAACAAAATGAGCGGTCGGAGTACGACTACGTACCCCTGAGTGGAAGACTCAACCCTGAACTCTACTTACGGCTTATCTCGCATACGGTTGATATGATCTATAAACTTAAAGCCGTGAGAAACTTTTCGGGTACAATAGGGTTTAACGGCATTACTCAAGGCAACGTACGCCAATATGAAATGCTCATTCCCAACTTCCGGAACTATGGTGGGGGATTCTTTTATATCGGGAAATGGACAAAAGACCGGTTGACATTAGAAGGGGGTCTCCGGTACGACTACCGGTGGCTGCGAGCCTACACCCTGGACAACAATACAGCCCAGGTCATCACGCCGACCTGGACATTCCAGAATTTTACCGAGACGATCGGTTCTCAATATTATATCAGACCTGATTTTTCGTGGACCGTAAATGCTGGAACGGCGTGGCGGGCACCCACCATCAATGAACTGATGTCCCAGGGAGTTCACCAAAGCGCTGTAGCCTACGAGATTGGTAGTCCCAACTTGCATTCTGAAAGAGCCTATAATTTTAGTACTTCCCTGCATTATCATGGAAGCCGATGGCATGCCGAACTCGGTCTTTATAATAATATTATTGACGGATACATATTCCTCAAGCCGGATCTGCAATTCATCCATACGGTACGGGGATCCTATCCCACCTTTACCTACACACAAGTAAATGCACGGTTTCGCGGCGTTGATTTGTCTGCCACTTACAAAGTAGCAGATTCATTGAGCTTCACATCCAAAGTGTCTTTACTTTTTGCGTGGAACAACTCGATCAACGACTACCTGCAGTTGATCCCGGCCAACCGGTTTGAAAATTCACTGCGCTATGGCCTTGGTGATCACGGGTTCTTAAGACAATTGTACGCAGGAGCGACAGGCATCTATGTGGAACGCCAGGACCGGGTTCCGGCAAACAGTGATTATCTCGCGCCTCCGCCGGGCTACTTTCTCCTCCATGTCAATGTTGGTTTTTCTGTTCCGTTTGGAAAACAGCTGATGACGTTCAGCCTGACAGCAAACAATTTGCTGAATGCCATTTACCGTGACTACATGGACCGATTCCGCTATTTCACCGATGAGCCGGGAAGAAATTTTACACTGAGGATTCGCATCCCCTTCGGACTACATTCTTAAATCAATAAATAAATAATTGAATAAAACAATTCATTATGAATTTCAGAAAAACAATTCCAATCCTGTTCGCGGGGGTGTCCTTGATGCTCTCCTGTAACAAAGACGAGAAAATTGTTGCACCCACCATTTCCAATGAGGCATTGACCACGGTGCAGCTACAACTGGTCAATACGGCAGATGCCACGGACAAACCAACTGCCCAATGGGAACAGCTTCTGGATAACAATGGTAATCCGTTGCCAGTGGATGTCAGCAAGGCTAATCTTACCCTGAAAGCCAATGCTACCTATACCTCCGGCATTGTCCTGCTGGACAAGACGCAAACCC
>DATHFS010000060.1:0-3263 GCA_035317975.1 Cyclobacteriaceae bacterium
CTGACACCGAGAACGATTTTCTTCCCGCTGAGCATGAATTATGCTTCCGGTTTGGGCTCTTCTTCTTCGCGGATGCGGTACATCAATTTACCTTCCAGGAATTCTTCAATAGCCGTGGTCGTTGGCTTGGGCATGCGCTCGTAGAATTTGGAGATCTCTATCTGCTCCCGGTTTTCAAACACCTCTTCGAGGTTGTCGACGGTGGTTGCAAATTCGGCCAACTTGCCGTTGAGTTCTTCCTTGAGGTTTACTGCGATTTGCCGTGCACGTTTGGAGATGACCACGACGGATTCATACAGGTTGCCTGTCGGTCCGGCGATCTTATCTACGTCGCGTGTGATAATAGAGGGTTGCGCTGCCATATTTTAAATATTAGAATTAGAGTTCGTGTTTTTCAGTTCGTTGATTTTGTTCATGCTGTCGGTATACATCTTTTGAGCTTCCTTGAGGTAGGTACTGGTTGGAAAATTGTCCACCAGCTCCTGGTAATATTCCACGGTCGTGGCATAGCGCTCGGATTGCCTTCTTGCATAACTGCTTTGAGCCCATTTGTATTGCGACACGACCTTCAGATAAGCCAGTTCCTCCAGAAACCCGGAATCGGGAAAGCTCTTCTTAAAATTATCAAAGTAAATAACGGCAGCCTGGTAATACCTGAGCTTTAAATACTGTTTTGCATTTTCATATCCTTTAAATTCCAGTTTCTTCTGGCAGATGGTAATGACTTCTACCGCTTTATCACGAAAGGCGCTCTCCGGATGCTGGTTCAGAAAGTTTTGCATGGCATTCATGGCTTCGATGCTGCTCTTTTGGTCAAGGTTGGAATCGGGCGAAGCAATGAATAGCGAGTAGGCATACATGAATTGGGCCTCATCGCGCAACGGGCTTCGGCCGTAGGTTTCGTAGAATGTCTTGAATTGATTGCTGGCCAGCAAGTACGTCTTCTCGTAGTATTGACAGTAGGCCAGGTAGAATTCCACCTTTTCTCCCTCCGGCAAACCCCGTACAATGGCTTGTACTTGCTCGAATAAAATAGCAGACCGGTAATAGTCCTTCTTGTTATAATAATTCAGACCGGCTTCGTATTTCACCCTCCAATCCTCACTTTTCTCGATCTTCCGGAACGGGCTGCACGAAAAGGAAAGGAACAACACCAAAAGAGCCAAAGTGCAATAAATCCCCTTGAATTTCATCCCGCTGTCGTTACCCGTTTTTTAAGCCTGCAAATATACATCAGAATTTGCAGAATTACAGAATTGCAGGGTTTAGGCGATTGGTTGAGTTTATGGGGGACACCGTTTGATTGGAGTCCCACTGCGATGCATTAGATCAGAAGACGCATAGCGCAATAGGCTCAGGAAATAAAAAAACGACAACAGAACTGATGCAATCTCGGCTTATTAATTCTGTAAATTCTGATCGTTATTTCCGCACAATCAGTTTGCGGGTAAATACCCCTTCATTGTTGAGATAAAGCGTATAGAAATACACTCCGGCGGGCAATTCATCTGCCTGGATCTTGACCTTATTTTCAGAAGGTGGCAGTTCGTAGTCGCCCAGGGGCTTTCCTAATATATTGTGAATCACCACCTTAGCTTTTATCAATTCGTTGTGAATGCTGTAGTCGATAGAGGCCTGGTCTGAAACGGGATTTGGATAGACGTCGTGAATGGTAATGTCCTTGGAATGAAATACCATTGCCTTGACATTGTGCTCATCGATCGTGACTGAGACAGGTCGCTCAATGGTCTGGTAGACGGATCCTTGCGGAAAAATTTCAAATTTGATGCTGTGCTGGCCGCCGAGAAGTCCTGTTTCAATGGTAAAATAGAGGTTTTGAAGGGTCTCACCGGCCTCGATTTTTCTAGAGAACTCCTCGATGCCCGGTTCCAGGCAAGTCTTGTCAAAGCAGAAATAGCCTTTCTGGGTGGTATTCAGGTCATCCTGAACCTTTCGGAAAACATAAAATTGAGCCTTATCTGTCGTGTTTTTTATGCTAAGGGGAATACGCAAGATCTGGCTGACACCGCTTTGGTAGGAGTCCTGTTTATCAAGAAGCTCAAAACTCTGGGCAATGCTGCTCACCCACCCCATCACCAGCCAGCTCATGACAATCCAGCGCTTCATATGGACACACTATTACAAGTGAAAATATACAGGAAAAGGAGGGCTGGTACAAGTGAATAGTAAATAATATTAGGCAGGTTAACAATTTCAGGGATTAATTGCCGTTGGCAGGGGGCTCTTTTTAGGAACAACGTCTTCTTTTGCAGGACGGTCAGACCCCCTCCAGCTAAATCCTCTCAACTTGCGATCGCCGTCCGTCCATTCATGTGGAGGGATGAAGGACGCGTCGGGCTTAATGTAGAAACTGATGTTGTTCACTTTTCCTTTTTTGAAATTAATCCGCATGTTGCTGCAGATAATTTTGTTCAGGCCCATGGTCTCCGTTGACTTGGTGACGACGGTATCGGCTTTCGTTTTTTTCTCCTCCAGGGCATAGTAAATGCTTTCGCCGTTGCCCAACACGACTACGTGATGGATGGTCTTGCCATCAAAATTGGCCGTCATCTTACGGCCTTTGATCTGGTTGAAGTTTTTAAGGGAGTCCTGGGAAACCACAAACGAATTGGCAATCAGGTAAATTTTATCAATCTTTTTGTGCTTGAGGAGAATGCGGATGGAATCGGCCGTCATTTGATTTTCCTGGGCCCACAACACAGGATCTTTATAGAAGTGAATGGTCGAGTCGGGAGCGATGTAAGCAAGTGAATCGGCTATCCCTTGCAAATCGGTCTTAAAAATCTTTACGTGGTGATAGGCCAGCAACCGCTTCTTTGACGGATCCTTGCTATCGATGGACACCAGCGTATCGGCCCGGATAAACAGGGTGTCGTGGTCCTCCTCGGCGATCTTGGCCACGTAGGAATGGCCATACACTTTGGATATTCCCTTGGCCTTGTCATAATAACTTTCATCTCCATAGATGATCATATTCTCCTCCTTAGAGGTCATCACGACATGGGTCTGGGCCTTATACATCTTCCGGTGTTCGTCAATGAAATATTTGTCACCCTTCATCTTGTAGGTGGGTGTTTCAATTTCGCCGCTATTGAGGTTCGAGAGTCTCCGTTTGGTGTCATAAAACCCGCTTTGATATACCGCAACTCCTCCCTCTTTGTCTTTCACGGTCGTGGAGTCCTTGAAGTAAATGATCTTGGTTTTGGAATTGTATTGAAGTGTATCAGACTGGAGCGTATAAT